>JAGAJQ010000199.1 GCA_017828955.1 Oscillospiraceae bacterium | reverse complement strand
GAAAGCAAATCTCCGGACACGCAGCATAAAGGCTTTTGTGTCCGTTTCTTTGTTCAATTCTGATGCCTGCTTTCGTTTAACTACACGTAAGAAAAAAACGTCGTTTCTTGATATATCTACTTTTCTTACGTGTTACACATAGCTTAAAAACAACGTAGAATAGCCATTTTCTCCATCCTAAGATGCATTTTTCTCAATTTTCGATACTAACTACACGTAAGAAAAGAAAGCGAGGAGGGAAATTTTTCGAGATTTTTGGTTTTCATCCACGCAGCTCTGAGCGTCATTAAGCAGTAGGTTATAAAATTTACGTTCAATATCCTTAAAGAAAAGTGTTTTATTGCTCGCAATTTCTTCAAGACTATCGTTTTTGAGCTTAACTATTTTTTGCTCGCAAAAAACACACCGCGAATAATATTTTTGCCTTTTTATACTATTTGTATATTTTTTAACAAAAGATGTTTTTTTTAAAATATTTTTCAAAAAGATCGCCGTTTTCTGAAATTATTTTTTTAAAAATCAAAAATGTTATAATAAAATTAGGCTTTTTCAAAATTTTTGTAATTTTTTGAAAAATAAAAAATCTAAATTATATTTAAGTATAAAATTTTTAAATTTTAGAAAAGGAAGGTATTTCAATGGATATTATTAAGTACATAAAGGATACTCAAGGCGTTGTGTTTACCGACGCTCAGAAGGAAGCAATTTTCGAAACAAAGAAAAATGTTGCTGTTGCAGCTGTTCCCGGAGCAGGAAAAACAGCGGTTTTTGTTACAAGAATTGCAAATCTTATCGCAAATGAAGGTGTTTCACCTGAAAGTATTGTTGCTTTGACTTTTTCAAAGGCTGCTGCAATTGATATGGAAAAGCGATTTGAAAAGTGGTTTAAGGATATTATAGCTGTTAAGGATGTAAATTTCTCAACAATCCATAGTTTTTCTCTTTCTCTTATTAAGCGATACAGCAATTTTTCAAAATATACAATTGCTGAAGGTGATGACGCGACAAGAAAAACTCGTATTATATCCAAAGTTTTTCACGAAGTAACAGGGGATTATATTGACGACGATTCAATGACTTGGGTTCAGAACGGAATTGGGTATGTTAAGAACGCAATGATTGACCCAAAGGATTATGACGGCGGAGACAGTCCTTATCACAGATATTTCGCGAAAATATACCACAAAGTAACAGAGGAAATGCATAAAAACCTTATCATCGATTTCGATATTATGCTCGAAATGGCATATGAGCTGCTTAAAAACAATGAAAATATCAGAAAAAGCTGTCAGGAAGGTATTACCCATATTCAGATTGATGAATATCAGGATACTTCAAAACTTCAGGCGGCAATTATCAAGGAAATTTTTAATGAAAATCTCAATCTCTTTGTTGTAGGTGATGATGATCAGTCAATCTATAAGTTCAGAGGAGCTTCTCCCGAAGATTTTTTGAATTTTACTTCAATTTTTCCTAACTCGGAAATCAAGTATATGGAAGATAATTTCCGTTCTACAAATAAGATTATCAAGGCAGGAAATCAACTTATCAAGAATAATATTGTTCGATATCAGAAGAATATTATCGGTAATAAGGATGATGGAACACCGATTGAATTTTTAAAATTTAAAAATCTTGATGATCAGACTGATACAATTATTCGTAAAATCAAGCAGCATCGAAAGGATTTTCCTGATGAAACCGTTGCTATTCTTGCCAGAAATAACGTTTCCTTACTTCCTTTCGTAACTGAAATGATTAAAAACAATATTTCTTTTGATTGTCAAAACCTTTCTTCTGTCATTTCCCACTGGGCAGTAAATGATATTATCGCTTATATCGAAGTTGCTCTTGGGAATTACGAAGCTTTTGGCCGCATCTATAACAAGCATTATCTTCGTAAGGACTACGTTATGGAAGCTCTGGAAAGAACCCAGGATGATAAAAATGCAAACTTTTTTACAGAGCTTTACTACGTTGTAAGCATAGCAAAAGGAACTTGGTTTGCTAATAAGGTTACAGACCTTGACTGGAACTTCAGACTTCTTGGAAAGAAAAAGCCTACTCCTGCTCTTGATTTTATCGAGTACGAGCTTGAATATATCAGATATATTGACGAAAGTATGGATTCTCTTACAATAACTTCAACAGTAAGAGGTATTTTTAACTCTCTCAGGTGTATTTCTGATGGTTGCAATACTCTTTCCGAATTTCTTAATATGCTCAAGAACCTCGGAGATACAATTTCTCAGTATAATAAGTCTTCATATAAAGAAAAGGTTGACGTTATTCTCAAGACTGCTCACGGCTCAAAGGGCCTTGAATTTGACACTGTATTCTTTGTTGATGTAGCTGACGGCGTAATTCCTACTTCAAAATGTGTTTTACCCGAAGAATACGAAGAAGAAAGACGCCTTTTCTATGTTGCAATGACTCGTGCAAAGAAGAACCTTTATCTTTCTTATCAGGAAGAAAATACAACAGGCGGCGAAAACAAGAATAAGCCTTCCAGATTTCTTAATGAGTTTTCCCTCGAAAGTCCTATTGCTCCCAAAAAGGCCGTTCCGGACTCTTGCACCGTATTTGTAATCGGCGAGGTTATAAACCACAAGCATCTTGGGCAGGGAATTATTCTTGATATCGACCTTACAAAAGATACGTTGAAAATTGATTTTAATGGAACAATCAAAATTTTCAGTTATTCATTCATTATAGGAAACAATCTTATTTCTGCATAACATAAGAAACCGCCCTTCAGGGCGGTTTTATTTTTTTAAACTACATAAAGGAATAATGTCTTTTTTTATTTTTTAAAAACTACTTTTTAGAACGTGAAAAACTACATTCAGGAACCATAAATCATAAAAACAACCTTATTTTTCCTTAATTTACACTCCAAAACACTCTTATTTCTTATAATATATGTATTATAAATTTTAAAATATAATTTTTTATTCCTAAACGTAGTTGTTTATCACAACGCTTATTCTTTTATGTAGTTATTTTTGAAATTTGAAAAATTCAAAATATACTCAAATATAAAATTTTATTTTTTAAAAATGATGGAGGTAATAATTATGACAAAAGACGAAATGATTAGAGAAATTCAAAAATTTATCGACCAGTTCGATGGTACTGCTATCGGTTATCGCATCAAGAATATGCTTGATAACGCAGCGGATAACGAAGATTGTATCGAAGAAATTTATGAAGAAATCGAAAACTATTGAGGAGAATGTAAAGTGAGTACAAAAATCTATGACGCCTACATTTTTAATATTGAAAATTTGCAGGAATTAAGAAATAAATTGTTTAAGTTAAAAAAGGAACTTCTCGAAGAAGTGCAAAAAAACTACACAAAAGAATGCGGAAAAATAATGGCATCCTTTGCTGACGCACCACACTTCAGCGATAATATTTATCATACTCTGTACGATATTTGGAGCCTCGGACTTTGGAATTATACAGATGCTTTCGTATCTAAAAACAAGGATAAAAATATCTGGACTTTTGCTCAGATGGCAATTCAGGAACAAGTGTATCGAAATGTCGCTTATTCGACCTTCGATAATTTTACTCCGTCACTCGACTTCACAATTTCTGTAACAATTATTCCTTACAAGGATAAATTTTTGGGAAAATTTTTCTATAATAATCCTATTTTCTCGGAAATAATTAAGAATCTGGACTACATTTCCGATTTTTCATATTGGAATAATGTTGACCAGCCGGACGATATTTCCGATGAAGAGTGGGATAACCGAAAAAATGTATGGGATGATGCTTTTGGAGACTGTTTCACATTTATGGATGCAGGCTTTACATATAATCTTGTAATTCATACTGATTACTCCTATATGAGTGTATATACAGAGGTTTTTCCCTCTATAAGTGAACGAGCATTGCATATTGCAAAGCAAAAGGTTCTTAATAATGTACCAAAATCTCTTAAATGGCACGAATATGGGCAATATATGTCCGAACATCAGGACGAAATAAACGCTCTTGTTGCTGAAATAAAAAAAGAGCTTCCTGATATTACTCAGGAATATCTGCAAAACACGAAAATAACAGATGTAATACCAAAGGAGGTTTCTGAAAATGAAGAAAAAGAAGATAATTGCGGTTGATTTCGATGGCACTATTGCCTTTCATATAATTATCCGGGAGAACTCAAGGAAATAAGAGTAGTTACAGATTATCTTCGCCGCAAAATGGCAGAAGGGGAATCAACTATTATTCTTTATACCTGTCGAAATGACAGAGACCTTCAGATTGCTCTGGATTTTTGTAAGCAGATCGGATTAAAATTCGACTATGTTAACGAAAACACAAAAGAAAAAATTGCTCAGTATGGAGATACACGTAAGATTTATGCAGATGTATATATTGATGACCACGCAATTTTTCCTGTAGAAAGCCAAATAGCATATCTGGTTCAAATGGATTTAATTGAATCTCTATATGGATAATAAAAAGACGGCTTTTGCCGTCTTTTTTGCTATATTAAAACACGCCACAAAATAACAAGAAAAACAATTGCTCCGAAAACTACAAGGAATAATGCCTTTTTTGTTGTATTTTTCAATCCTGTGCCTGTTTCTGACTGAGTATTTTCTTGATATAAACCTGAAATATCTCCCGCAGCATAAGTGCCTGTATACTCTGTAGTCGTTATTGTAGTTGTTTCTTTGGGAATAAGATTACCCATATATAAATCACTCTGAGCCAAAACCGCCCTTAATGGCTGTCCTCTGAAATAATATTCTACATAAAGATTTATTCTGAATTCACCTGTAATATCAACATTTTTATAATTGATAATCTCGATATTTTCCTGCTCCGGATAGGTATATCCTGAAGCAAGAATAATGTTTTCTTCTTTGCTTACTGCTTTCAGTTCATAATAAATTTGCTTATTATTATCCAAATTGTAAAATGAGAAATCGCAGGATACTTCTCCGTCAGATATTTCCTTACATTGAAATTTATTAAGAGTAACATAATTTTTTACAGTTTCCAAGAAAAAATCAAGGTCTTTTTGTTTGATGCCGTTATAATCAAACTGATAATACCATTGTCCTGCCTCAGCAACAGGAATATAAAATTCATAAATACGAGAATTTTCTTCTTCAAAAATTGAAGTGAAGTCCCTGTATATTTTTTCAGCAGGAGAAATAATCTTCATTTCAGGCACTTTTTCTTCTGTTATAGGTACTTTAACCTGTACTTTTAATCCAGAATCTTCAAGCATACGAACCAGTTCTGCTGTTTCTGAGTAATCAGCGTAGGCTGTAAAACAACTACATAAAAGAATTGTTATACTCGCTGCAACATAAAAAAATATTTTTTTAAATTTTAAAAATTTCATAGCACACCGCCTTTTGATGTTTATTTTATTATGCCATTCCATTTTTTTAATTTTTAAAAATACAAAGTGTTATATTAACTATGTATACACAAAGCAATAAAAGGACTTGTCTGAAACTGCGGAAACAGACTCTCCGCAATAGTGGCGGTCTGATGTGGATGACCCGTTCGTTCCGATTAAGGAGTAGCTAACCTTTTGAGGAGGTTGCTTTGGCTCGAGGGACGAAAAGGGCTGTTTAGCAACGGCCCTTTTTTGTTTTCAAAAAAATAAGGCTATTGTATAATAAGGGAATATTCCCTTTAAAAATATAGAAAGGGTTGATTTTTATGAATCATTATGAAGTTAATGACACAAGAGAAGAAAAGAAATCCGGAAATAAAGTAAAAACTGCCGTTGTTGCAATTGGATGTATCGCTTTGCTGTTTGCAGGAGGTTTTTTCGTATTCTCATCTTCTCAGAACCAGCAGTCAGATATTCTGACTTTTGCAAGTCTTTCTGACCTTGAAGCAGCTTATCCTAATGGAGCCGCAGACGACACAATTTTTGCTGTTGGTGATGACGTTTATG
>JAGAJQ010000198.1 GCA_017828955.1 Oscillospiraceae bacterium | reverse complement strand
GGCCGTTTCTTCAGCAGATATAACTTTAAGATTTTCGAATGTTGTTCCTTGCTTTTTGACATCGTTATCGGCAAACGCAACAACATTCCATAAAACTTTATCGACCTTACACAAAACCGACTGACCGTTAACTCCGGCACTGAATATGACACAGTCGCGAAGTTCTCTGTCCATTTTATCATTCCTTTCAAATTACAGCAATTCTATATTATCTCTGAATTCAACTTTTTTCATAGCATTTTTAGTATCAAAAACAACCTTTGCATTTTTCGCAACCATATCATAATCGACATTGGTATGTGCTGTTGTTATAACGACAAGGTCATATGAAGATACTATATTTTCATCTATTTTTTCAAGTCCTTCATATTCTTTACCCTTAAATCTATAAAGATTGATATATGGGTCAAAATATGAAATTTCAGCGCCATTCTTCTTGAATTCTTCAATAACTTTAAGTGCGGGGCTTTCGCGGTAATCATCAATATCCTGCTTATAAGCAACGCCGAGTATCAGAACTTTTGAGCCGTTTATAGCTTTTTTATATCGGTTAAGAATTCTGCCTGATCTTTCAACAACATATTCAGGCATTTTATCGTTAATCATCATAGAACTTTCTATCATAGATGTATGGAAACCATATTCGCGGGCTTTCCACGAAAGATAATAGGGATCCAGAGGAATACAGTGTCCGCCAAGCCCCGGCCCCGGATAAAAGGCCTGAAAACCATAAGGTTTTGTTTTTGCCGCTTCAATTACTTCCCAGATATTTATTCCCATTTTATCGCATAAAATAGCAAGTTCGTTAACGAGACCTATATTAACATTTCTGTATGTATTTTCAAGTATTTTTTCCATTTCCGCAACAGCGGGAGAAGATGCTTTGAATATATCTCCCTCAATAACAGAACCGTATATTTCTGCTATTACATCTGTTGCATCATTTCCTATTCCGCCTACAACCTTGGGAGTGTTTTTTGTATGATAAATAAGGTTACCGGGGTCTACTCTTTCGGGAGAAAATCCGAGATAGAAATCTTCTCCGCAAACAAGTCCAGAACCGTTTTCAAGTATCGGTTTCACAAGTTCTTCTGTCGTTCCCGGATATGTTGTCGACTCAAGAACTACAACCATTCCCCTTTTTATGCGTTTTGATATTTCTTCACAAGATGATTTTACAAAGCTTATATCAGGTTGCTGATATTCATCAAGAGGAGTAGGAACGCATATCGCAACAAAATCAACTTCGGATATAAAATCAAAATCAGATGTTGCTTTAAGCATTCCTCTTTCAACGATTGATTTGAGTTCGTTGTCAACAACATCGCCGATATAATTCACTCCGTTATTAACCATATCGACTTTTGTTTTCTGAACATCAAATCCTATCGTTTCATAACCTGCTTTCGCTTTTTCAACGGCAAGAGGAAGACCTACATATCCAAGACCTACAACACCTACTTTAAGTGTTTTATTTCTTATTTTGGATAAAAGTTCGTTTTTCATTATTTATCACTGCTTTCAATAATATTTACAAGTTGCTTTGTTATATTTACATAATTATATTTTTCAACTTCTTCTGCTACAGGAGAATAAAAAAGTTCCTTGCCCTCTTTAAAAAGATTATACTGCATAACAATATATTCTTTAAGGTCTTTAAAATCTTTTTCTAAATTATATTCATTAAATGCAAAACCTATATTGCATCTTCTGGCAAGAGAAACAAGTTCAACATCTTCAAAATCGGCATTGACAAGAACAATAACAGGTTTTTCACAAATCATATATTCAAAAACCTTACCTGTAATAATACCGACATTCTGAGATTTATATTCCCAGGTTGAAACTATAAGAATATCGCTGTTTTCCTGAAGTTCCATTGCTTTTTTATGAGAAACAAAGCCGTGGTCGACACAATTTTTTTCTAATCCGAATACTTTCGCCTGACTTTCGAATATTTTAAAACCCGTTCCTGCATAATGAAATTCAAAATCAGATATATCAATTCTGTTTTCATCAGAAAGTTCTTTTATAACTTCAAACAATCTCTGCGTTTTTCGGACACCGCCATACATTCTTCCTGTATATATAAATCTGAATTTATCTTTCTTTTCAAAAGAGGTATCCTGTATTTTATCATCACGGTCAAATCCGTTTGTAAGGACAGTTGTTTTATCGCGATATTTTTCGGGAATGAGATTTTTCATACCATTCGAAATAACTGTTATTCTATCACATTTTCTATATACATTTTCCGAAAACTTTTCAGCGTGTCTTCTGGTTGGCGGAGCGTTGAAAAGCTCGTTATAGACAGGGTCTCTGAATTCTGCTATCCATAACACTTCGGGATTTATTTTTTTTATATATTCCCCGATATAATGACCAAAGTATCTTCCGTAAGTTGAAAAACAAACATCGTAATCATTTTTATGTTCTTTTATGTATTTCTTTGCATTTTTAACGAGACTTTTTTCTTTTATGATTTTCATCATATAATCAATAGTTCCAAAAAAAGGATATGCCGTTTCAAACGGAACCGTTTCAATCAGACCCGTTTCTTCGTTTTTTCTGAGTCTTTTCTTACTTGTTGTATCATCAAACCTTTTCTTCTTATGTGGAAGAATTATCTTATCATAAAGTTTCTTTAGGATAAAATATGATTTTGTCGGATGAACATATAGTGGTTTTATCTTTTCTATCCCTTTTAAAAGATGATCATCAAAAGCCGAATAAGTATTCTTTTCTGTGATAACTTCAACATCATACCCCGATTTAAGAAGATATTTCGCTATTTTTGTAGTCTTTACTGCTGCTATCTCATTATCGGGAGCAAATACATTGCAAGCAATGAGAATTTTTTTCATAAATATATCTTCCTCTCCATAAGTTCTTTTATTTCTTCTGTCCTCTCGGGATGTTCTGTGTTGGTTTTTTCATAAGCGTCAAAATATTTTCTTATAACTGATTTTATTTCGTCAACCTTATGAAGATAATCATTTTCATATGACATTTTAAGCAGAAGACTTGCGTGGTAAACAAGAAAACGCTTTACATAATCAATTATATTTTCATCGACATTATTTTCAGAAAAAAGTTCTGCAACCTTTTCATAAGCCGCCAGAGAACCCATACTGTCTATCCTTACTCTGTAATTATGATAAGCCGATGCATTATTCTGAAAATAATGATAAAGATGTTTTTCTGTATACATAATCTTTCGCTATTTCATAAAAACTTCTGCCATAAACAAAACATCTTATCCTATAAGAAGTTTTTCGTCAAATAAAATATTATTTTTCTTTAAAACAGTTGTTCTTATAATTTTTGTAACGATATATCCCGCAACATTCTGATACTTATCCCTTATATAAACATATTTCAGAAAATCCTTAACACAAACAGGATATATCGGAACTTCTTCCTCGTTTTTCATAGGAACTTTTCTGTCAGAAAAATCCTTATAATATCCAGAGGTTGCTATATCAATATCATCTGATGTTATCATAGAAACAAGCGTTTCATACATATCGGGCTCTATATAATCATCTGAATCGACAAACCCTATAAAATCGCCCGTTGCAATTTAAATGCCCTTATTTCTTGCCGATGAAACACCTTTGTTTTCTTTATGTATAACAACTATTCTTTCATCATTTCTTGCATATTCATCGCAGATTTCAGAACTGTTATCGGTTGAGCCGTCATCAACTATTATCAGTTCCCAATCGGAAAACGTCTGATTTATAATGCTGTTTACCGCGTTGGGAAGTAATTTTTCGTTATTATAAACAGGCATTACTATCGAAAAATATGGTTGCATTCTATCATTCCAAATAAAGTTTCTCAACTTCTTTAATCTGATATTTTATGTTATAACCCGCTTCGGTTATGATGTTATACATATCAAGTCGGCTGTATCCCTTAGAAAAATCGATAATCATATCAGACCATTTCTTTTTATCAAACGGAAGAAAACTGATATTATCAGATATGTCTATTTCTCTCGGAACAACATTACTTGCTATGCATTTAAGTCCTGCTGACAATGCTTCTACAAGAACTATTCCAAGTCCTTCAAATCTTGAAGGAAGACAGAAAACATCCATCGCCTGCATAATATTATTGACATCATTTCTATGACCTGCAAAAATGATTTTATCAGTTATTCCAAGGATTTCAGCCTGTTTTACTATGTCATCTTTCAACGGCCCATCGCCTATCAATAAAAGTCGGGCATTGGGTATTCTCTTTTCAGCATCCGCAAAAACATCAAGCAAAAATTCATGATTTTTCGGATATGCCATTCTTCCTACATGACCGATAACGAAACAATCCTCAACACCTAATTCTTTGCGGTATCTGTTTCGTATATCATCATTATAAATAAACCGGTCGACATCAATTGCGTTGTTCATTATCTTTATACGTTCTCTCGGTATCTGTTCACCGAAAAGCCAGTCTGCCGCATCTTTAGAACAAGCGCATAAATCCGTTGCAAGAGATGTATTGAATTCTGCTTTTCTTATGTTATGTATCTTTTCGGCATCAATGCGTTGTGCGTCATCCTGAACATCTACTTTTGTGCTATGAGAATGAACAATTATTTTGGGGATTTTACAATCAATCGCTATCTGTTCAACCAGAAAGCTTTTCCAGAAAGATGTATGAAGATGAACGGCATCATATCTGCCATCAATGAGAATTCTGCGTATATCCTCAATAAAGCGCTGTTCGTTTTCTTCTGCATAACAAGAAACATATTTCAGTCCTGCACCGAGAGAAAAAATCTCATCTTCAAAATCAATATGTTTACTTACTGTTCCAAAATCACATTCAAATTTATTTTTATCCATATACCGCCAGTTGTTTACGGCATAATGAGTAATTCCACCATTACTGTTGCGTATCGGAAACTGAAAAACCTTTACCTTTTCCATATTGCTTCTCCTTGATTTTTCAAATCAGCTTTATTTCTGTTACAGGGTGCACCTTTCTCTTTTCTTCAGGCGGAAGTTCCATATAATCGCCGAATTTGAAACTGAGATAGTTATCATAATCTTTTATTCCTTTGAAAGTTTCGCCCTCGAAAACATAATCCGCACTTTTTTCATACCACTTTCTGAGGTATCCGTACTGATCGTTAGGTGCGGGGAATGTGAGAATTCTTACCATTCTTGTCTTTTTTATATTGCTTAAAGAAACAAGTTTTTCGTAAATCCCGAAAACTTCTTCTAAAGGAATACCGCTTAAGAAAGAATATATCATTCTTTTGAATGCTGATTTATCGGCATATTTTCCGACTTCTGACCAGAGCGTTTTTCTTATACAGAAACAAGAAAAATTATGCAGACATCTTATGTAGTAATTATCGGGAACGTTATCGAGAGGGAAAATATCTATGAAAACACCTTGAAAATAAGGCATATGTTCCTGATGTTCACGAAGAAAGAGTGTGTCTTTCATTCTGAGTTTTCCATAGCCCCAGCGATAACCTTCGGTGTTTCTGTGATCCTGAAAAACAAACCTTTCTGTATCAAGATCCTTTTCGCAGGCTTTTCTGAATTTTTCATATTCAGGGCGAAGAAATGCAACATCTGCATCATCGTCCCAGGGGATATATCCGCCGTGACGAACAGAACCCAAAAGCGTTCCTGCTATTATGTTGTATTTTATTCCGTTTTTTTCACATATACGGCGAACCTCACGAAGAAGTTCGACCTGTAACATCTGAAGTCTGCGGAGCATATTATCATCAAGATATATCATATAAAATACCTTTCGTAATTATCTGTTTTGTTTAAGAAATTCTTCGATTATTCCTGCTATTGCGACAGACTCTTTCTTTGTGAGTTTGAAATCATCCTTATTGTTTCCGTTTATCGCAGAAACAAAGTCGCTGAGTTCGTATCTTAAACCGAATTTAAGGAATACCTCGGAATATTTTTCGATATTGTTAGGGTCTTCATATCTTACTTCAAAATACGATGTCTTCCACCAGGGAGATTCGGCGAGAATATAACCGTTTGTTCCCGAAATGATAAGCTGACCTTCGGATTTTACGCCGAGCCCGCAGGTTGCTGTTGCCATTCCGTGAGGATATCTGAAATAAGCCTTTGTGAAAAGGTCTATTCCGTTTTCGTCTTTTATCGAGTCAAAACGAACCTCTTTATAATCTGTTCCGAAAAGTTTTATTATGGGAAGAAGCGTATAGCTTGCGAGTTCTGTAAAACTTCCGCCGTATTCTGTGTCTGTAAGTTCACGGCTATGAGGATTTTCAAGCTTTGTGAAGCAAGCTTCTATGTTTCTTACAGTTCCTATCTTTCCGCTGCAGGCGATACTTATGAGCTTATTGAATCCCGGACAGAACGCTGTTTTTATGCCTTCCATAATAACGAGATTATGCTCTTCGGCGAAATCATAGAGTTCTTCTGTTTCTTTTCTGGTGAGGGTAATGGGCTTTTCGCAAAGAACGTGTTTTCCTGCTTTCATAGCTTTCATCGCGTAATCGTAATGGAACTGATGAGGTGTCGCTATATAAACGCAGTCAACGCAGGAAAGGAATTCGTCAAAACCGTTTTCTTCGCTGTATGGGTTAAGATCCCACTTTTCAGCGAAAGTATCTGCACTTGTTTTTTTGGGGTTATAAACGCTTGTAACAGAAATACCACTTACAAGATGTGATTCGGGGATAAATCTTGAGGCTATTCTGCCTGTACCTATAATGCCCATACGAAGAACGGGGTGTGAACTGTTTCTGAGCTGTGTGCTTGATATATTCTTCGTTCTTTCGAGGTAAACAACTTCGCAGAATTCCTTTAAATAATCGAATTTTCCTGTCCAGTCTGATCCGACTGTGAATATATCGACATTATATTTTTTGATATCACGGAATTTCTGTCCCTGAACTTCTTCAACTATGATTTCATCGGCAAATCCCGATTTCTTGACGTTCTCAATTCTCTTGACAAGAGAGTCAACAACGTTGAGTTTTCCTCTTGAGCGGTCAAATTCTTCCGATGTAACGCCGACGATAAGATAATCGCCGAGTTCTTTCGCTCTTTTAAGAAGTCTGTAATGCCCTTCGTGGAATAAGTCAAATGTTCCGTATGTAATAACTTTTTTCACATCGTCACCCCGATTTTAAGTTTATTTTTTATTTAAAACACAGCAATACCCAATCTATATATCGGCAGAAAAATTTTTTTCTTTAGAAAATAATACATATTTATATAATACTTTATTGATAAACTTTTTTCAAGAGAATGTTATAATCTGTGTAAAGGCGGTGTATATTATGAAACTCAAACTTGCATTATCGGCACTTTTAAAGCTTCTCGCGGGATTTATTATGATACTTCTTCTGATTTTTCTTCCCGCAGGGGATATAAAATTCTTCGGAGGCTGGCTTTTTGTCGTACTTCTTTTCGTTCCCGCAACTATTATAGGAATTGTTCTTATGATAAAAAATCCCGAGCTTCTGAAAAAACGTCTTAACTCAAAGGAAAAAGAAAACGAACAGAAATTCGTTGTTGTTTTAAGCCTTTTTATGTTTATGGCAGGGTTTGTTGTAGCAGGGCTTGACTATCGTTTTTCGTGGCTTGTGCTTCCGAAATGGATAACAATCGTAGCTTCGGTTGTTTTTCTTCTCTCTTATGTCCTTTATGCAGAGGTTATGCGTGAAAACGCCTATCTTTCAAGAACCGTTGAAATTCAAGCAGACCAGAAAGTTATAGATACAGGGCTTTACGGCATTGTAAGACACCCTATGTATCTCGCGACAATACTTATGTTTTTGTCTGTTCCCTTGATTTTAGGCTCGCTATTTTCGTTTTTCATCTTCCTTATCTACCCCATAACAATAGCTTTAAGAATAAAAAACGAAGAAAAAGTGCTTACAGAGGGGCTTTCGGGCTATAAGGAATACAAAGAAAAGGTTAAATACAGGATTTTCCCTTTTATATGGTAAACTTTTTTTGAATACTATTGATTTTGATAATAAAATCGGGTATACTTGAATTTGTATTGGTATTAACACATTTTTTCTCGGAGGAATATATATGGCAGATTTTTTTGCAAAAGAAATCGATTACAAAGGTGAGAAATGCGTTGAACTCTCGGCAGGAAACTTCTACGCACTCATCTGTCCCGCTATGGGCGCAAACGTTTTAAGACTCAGGGATAACGCGAGAGGAATGGAAATCTTCCGTTTCGACGAAAATGAACCTATGGAAACTTACAAGAACTCTCCCGAGGTTTACGGTTTCCCCACACTCTACTTCCCTAACAGACTCAGCCACGGAAAGCTCAAGACTTCAGACGGAGAATACGAACTTCCCTGCAACGAAGGTTTCCCTTTCTTCAACTGTCTTCACGGCTTCTTACACAAGAGAGAATATAATCTTGTAAGACTTTCAACAGAAGGCGACATCGCTGCTGCTAAGTTTGAATATATCTATGATGACAACGATGAAATGTTCCAGTATTTTCCCCTTCCTTTCAGACTTGAAATCGTTTATACATTAGGCGTTAAGGGACTTGAACAGTTCTACACAATATTCAATATGTCTGATAAGATGCTTCCTTTCGGAGTAGGTTCTCATACATCAATCAAAGCACCATTTGTTGACGGCGGTTCGCCCGATAACATAAGAATCTATGCACCTATAGGAAAACGCATTGAAATCACAAGAAGATGTATTCCCACAGGAAGAATGCTTCCTCTCGGCGATCACGACAAGAGATATCTCTCGGGCGATGTAAACCCTGCAACAGAATTTATAGACAACGAATTCTATACAGCGGAATATGGCGACCTTGACGGATTACAGTTCCACGGGCTTGTAATCGAAGACACAGAAAGCGGAAAGTCAATCTGTTATGAAACAGGCGAAGAATATCCTTTCTGGATTTTCTGGAATAACAGAGGAAACAAGGGATTTTTCTGTCCCGAGCCTATGTCCTGGTTAATTGACGCTCCTAATATGGAACTTCCCGATGAAGTTACAGGATACAGAGAAATCGAACCCAAGAATTTTGTTACCGCTTATCAGAGAATTTTTACAAAAGGCTAAATCTTTTTAGGAAAGGTGGTTTTATAAAATGGCAGTTCAGGATATAAAGGTTGTAAACCCTAAGGCAAAAACTGTAAAGAAGATAGTAATAGGTGTTATTATAGCACTTGTGGCTATTATCGTTCTTTGCAATTCATTCACAACAGTAAGAGCAGGACATTCGGGAGTCATAGTTACTTTCGGAGAGGTTTCTGAAAGAGTTTTATCAGAAGGGCTTCACTTTAAAATTCCCTTTGCACAGAACATAGTTCTTGTTGATAACAGAGTTCAGAAAGCAGAGTCAAACTGTTCTGCCGCTTCAAAGGACTTACAGACAGTCACATCAACAGTTGCGGTAAACTATAAGGTTCTCAATTCATATTCAGCAAGCGTTTATAAGAATATCGGTCTTGACTATGAAGCAATAATCATCAACCCCGCTATTCAGGAATGTGTCAAGGCTGTTACTGCTAAATTCACGGCGGAAGAGCTCATCACAAACCGTCAGGCGATAGGCGATCAGATGATGGAACTTCTCAAGGAAAAAGTAAGCGACTATGGAATTGAAATCCAGATTTTCAACATAACAACATTCGATTTCACAGCGGAATACAACGCTGCTATCGAAGCAAAGCAGACAGCACAGCAGAACGCTCTCAAAGCAGAGCAGGATCTTCAGAGAATAAAGGTTGAAGCTGAACAGAAAATCGTTCAGGCACAGGCTGAAGCTGAAGCTTATAAGCTTAAATCACAGGAACTTACTCCTGAAATTCTTATGAGCAAATACATAGAAAAATGGGACGGTGAACTCCCTACAGTAGTTTCAGGCGATAGCGGAACTATGATGCTTGACCTTTCAAAGCTTCTTGAAGAAGCAGAAAAGAATAAGGCTCAGACACCTGTGTATGTTCCCGAAACAGAAGAAGAAGATACAACAACTGAAGAATAAAACAAAACTCCCTCACATCTGTGGGGGAGTTTTTATGTGTAGTTATACGGATAACGTGAAAAGATTGTGCTTTTTACAAGGAAGTTTTCCGAAGTTGTACGCGCTGTACTACGAGGGAAACCGACACAGTAAAAAGTGCAAGATTTTTTTGTTTTTAGTTTGCTTCATCAATCATTCGCATAAGCTCCTCAACCGTTTTGTTTGTGCTCTTCTTGGGAGGAGGTGCGATGGTTTCTTCGGGGATTGCCGCATTAGCGGGGATTGTTATATCAATGGGGTTTTCAACCGCAGGAGGAGGAACAACTTCTTCTTCCTTCTGATAAACGCTGAAAGGTGACTGTACAGGTTCGTTGAGTTTAGGAATTTCGTAACTCTGATGTCTTGCAGGTTTAGCGGGTTCTTCTGCAGGAACGGAATTCATAGAGTCGTTGATGCTTCTCTGTGATGCTTCAACAGAAGCGAGTAAATCATCTGCTGTGAAATTATTTGTAGGTCTTGTCTGAGATGTTCTTGTAGGACGCTTTCTGAAACTTGGAATATCAGAAGCAGCTTCATTTCTTACACTTCTTCTGAAATCCTCTGTTGTGGCTGTGGGAGCGGGATTTTTATGATACTGTCCCGCGCCGTAGTTATCAACATAAGCCTTATTTACAGGTCTTTCGACGGGTTCTGCATATGTCTGAACTGCGGGAGTTTCGATTTTTTCTTCAACAGCCTCTACAGATGATGCCTGAGCAAAATCTGTAACTGCAGGTGTTGGAGTATGTTCAACTGTCGGCTGAGCCTCTGCTACGGGCTTTTTCTTTATGTCGAAATTGAAGATATAATCATCGTCATCTTCATCGGCATACATAAAGCTGTCGTCATCATCGTCATCGTCTTTATCGTTGGCATATTCATAATCGCTCTTTATTCTGACAATTCTTATGATCTGGAAAACAATGAGAAGAACGCAGGGAATGATAACTACTGTCAAAAGACCCATTGTTGATGTTGCGAAGCTGATAACAGCGCCAAGAACTTCGTCATATGTCTTACACTGACCGAGTATATTTTCTTTGGGAAGTTTTATCGTTTCTGTCGGAGCGTTGGCGTCACCGCGGAGAGTGTAGTAAACTTTTCCTGCGTCATCGGTTTCAACGCCCTGAATACGAAGAACGCCGGTTATCTGTTCATTATCGGCACCCGCTGTTCTGAAAAGAACAACATCACCCGTTTTGAGAAAACTCAGATTCTCGCTGCTTGCGAAAACGGCTGACCCTGCGGGAATGTTAGGTTCCATATTCGTTGCTTCTGTAACATAGATCATCTTTCCAAAAATGTTGGGTGCTGAGCCTGTTTTCGAGAAAAGGAAATAGCAACAAAGCATTGATATGATAAGCAGTGCGCACACTACTATGATGATAACTTCTACTATAGTAAGCGGATTGCGACGCTTTTCGTCGTCAAATCCGTGTAAAGCCTTAGCCATAATGTTCCTCCTTAAGCCAAAAGGTGATACAATAATACATATAACATTATACCACACATATCCCCAGATGTAAACACCTATCGACAAATATTTTAACCTCTCGTTATTGACATTAAAGGTTTCTGAGTGTATAATAATGTAATACGAAACGCTGGTATAGCACAGCTGGTAGTGCAGCTCATTCGTAATGCCGAGCCGTTGACTGCTCACTGTGTGAGATGAAAGGAAACGGCGAGGAATAGAAATAAGGAGTATTCCGACAGCGAACAGCAGAGGAAGACGACTATTTTTTTATCAGTGGCAGGTCGCAGGGACCTGCGACAAAAAATAACTAATTTAATATAAATGCTTGTGTAGCACAGCTGGTAGTGCAGCTCATTCGTAATGAGCAGGTCGCAGGT
>JAGAJQ010000197.1 GCA_017828955.1 Oscillospiraceae bacterium | reverse complement strand
CAAAATGGCGAAGATAATTGATGGAAAGGCAGTTTCTGCTGCTGTTAAAGAAAGTATTAAAAAAGAAGTAGAGGTGCTTAAAGCAAATGGCATTGAAGTAGGACTTGCTGTTGTAATTGTAGGAAATAACCCTGCTTCAAGAGTATATGTAAATAATAAGAAGAAAGCTTGCGAAGCTTGCTCGATCAATTCTTACGAATATGCACTTCCTGAAGAAACGACAGAAGAAGAACTTCTTGAACTTGTAGAAAAACTTAATAACGATGATGCTGTAGATGGAATACTTGTTCAGCTTCCTCTTCCTTCACAGATCGATGAACATTCTATTATTGCAGCAATTTCTCCTGAAAAAGATGTAGATGCTTTCCACGCTGAAAATGTCGGAAAAATAATGATTGGCGAATATAACTTCCTTCCTTGTACTCCTGCTGGCGTTATGGAACTTATTCATAGTACAGGCGTTACTGTTGAAGGAAAAGATTGTGTAGTAATCGGAAGAAGCAATATTGTAGGAAAACCTATGGCTATGCTTTTACTCCATGAAAGCGGAACTGTCACAATATGTCACTCAAGAACTAAAAATCTTGCTGATATATGCAAGAGAGCAGATATTTTGGTTGCTGCTGTCGGTAGGGCGGATTTTGTTACTGCTGATATGGTTAAAGAAGGCGCAGTTGTGATAGATGTCGGAATGAATAGAAGAGATGATGGTAAACTTTGCGGAGATGTTAAGTATGATGAGGTTTTTGAAAAAGCTTCATACATAACCCCTGTTCCTGGCGGAGTCGGACCTATGACAATAGCAATGCTTATGAAAAATACACTTACTGCAGCAAAAAGAAAAATAACAAAATAATGAAAAAACACTTCTTTATTGGTAATACTGATAAAGAGGTGTTTTTTATGTGGAAAAGATTTATGGTTGTATTTGCTGTTATGTCTATATCGCTTTCATATCTATATATGCGTCTTTACAATATTGCTACTAATGCTGAATACCAAAATACTGCAATTTCTCAAGGAAGATATGTTCTCACTGTAAATAAAACCTATGGAACGATTTATGATAGAAATATGATCCCTTTGAATAATAATTCATACAAACATATTGCTGCTGTAAATCCAAGTATAGAAGGAATTTCTCATATAAATAAATATTCTTTGGATAAAAACCAAGATTATAATGAAATGCTTTATGAATTGCCGTTTCTCTGTGATGTTTCTGATGATTGTGAGAATATATCAGATGTAAGAGTTTTAAGAGTTACAAACAGAGTCCCCGATCAACAGACAGCAGTACATCTCATAGGCTATACAAGAGATAATGTCGGAGTGAGCGGAATTGAATATTCATTTGATTATATCCTCAGAAATGAATGCTTTGTAGAAAAAGTTGTTTTTGAAATTGATGCAAATGGTAATGTTCTGGAAGGTTCAGATATAGAGTACGAAAGAGAAAATAAAGGGGAGTTTGCGGTTATAACTACAATAGATAAGGATATACAAATGATTTGCGAAACAGCTGGGAAAAATATAGAAAAAGGTGCGATTGTTGTTATGACTCCCGATGGAGAAATTCGAGCTATGGCGAGTTTCCCAGATTTTGATGTGAATAAACTTGAAGAAAGTCTCGATGATGAAAATAAGCCGTTCATAAACAGGGCATTACTTAGCTATAATGTTGGATCAATTTTTAAACTTGTGACTTCGGCTACGGCTATAGAGCAGGGAAAAACTACCGACTTTATATATGAATGTAAAGGTTATACAGAAGTAAACGGAAAGATATTCAGATGTCATAAACATTCGGGACATGGTGAACTTAATATGGCCGAGGCTATGAAAGAGTCCTGCAATACCTATTTTATTGAATTATCAAAAGAATTTGATAATTCGAAATTCATAAATATGACCCAAAAATTTGGTTTCGGCGAAAAAATATATCTTGCAAATGGTATTACTTCTTATAGTGGGAATATTCAGAATGAAACAGATCTTGAAATACCTGCCGAAAAAGCAAATATGTCTTTTGGCCAGGGAAAACTCACAGCAACTCCTTTGCAGATTGCCAGAATGACAGCGATAATTGCAAACGGTGGATTTTCTCCTGAAATAAATGTTATAAAAGGAACTGTTGAAAACGAAAATGTATTGTATAAATTGAAAAATAACCCAGAAAGAGTTATTGATTTTGAAACAGCATATATATTGAGAAGATTTATGGAGTATTCTGTAAATAACGAAGCATCAAACGCCAGACCGTCAAACACAACTGCGGCAGGGAAAACATCAACAGCGCAAACAGGTGTTTTTGATGAAAACGGAAATGAAGTTTTACAAGCCTGGTTTACAGGTTATTTTCCGTCGGATAATCCAGAATATATTGTCACTGTATTTGTTGAAGATGGAGAAACCGGAAATTCGTCTGCGGCACCGATTTTTAGGGAAATAGCAGAAAAAATTACAATGCTTGAAAAAGAACAGGTTGCAGAAAGGGTTTATTAGAAATAATTTGTTAAAATTTGTTGACATTTGCTTATTAGAGGTATATAATAAATGTGTATATTTTAAAAGGCTATGACGTGAATAACCGAATTTTTCACATACAAAGAGAGGAAACGTTTGGTGAGAGTTTTCTATGTGTTTTTCGGGTGCTACCATTGAGCCCTGCGGACAAAAACCGCAGCGTATTTCTGCGTTAAAGAGTTGAGTGGCGGCATTTTGTCGCAATTTGGGTGGTACCACGGAACTTTGCCTTCGTCCCAAGAAAGATTTATTCTTAGGGGCAAGGCTATTTTTATTTTTGAAAGAGGTAATAGAAATGAAATGGACAGGACTAAACGATCTCAGAGAAAGCTATCTTAAATTTTTTGAAAGCAAAGGTCATTTGAGAATGGATTCAGCTCCGCTTGTTCCTCAAGGGGATAATTCAATTCTTCTTATCAACGCAGGTATGACTCCTTTGAAAAAATATTTTCAGGGAATAGAAACTCCTCCCTGCAAGAGAGTGACAACTTGTCAGAAATGTATCAGAACACCTGATATCGAAAATGTTGGTAAGACAGCCCGTCATGGAACATACTTTGAAATGCTCGGAAATTTTTCTTTCGGGGATTATTTTAAGAGAGAAGCAACTGCGTGGGCGTGGGAATATCTCACAAAGGTTCTTGAAATTCCTGAAGACAGACTCTGGGTTACAATTTATGAAGAAGATGATGAAGCAGGGGATATCTGGGCAAATGAGGTAGGTGTTCCACGCGAACGTATAATCAAACTCGGTAAGAAGGATAATTTCTGGGAACACGGAAGTGGTCCTTGCGGTCCTTGTTCTGAAATTCATTTCGACAGAGGTGAAAAATACGGTCCTTTTGAAAGTTTTGAACAGGCATCAGATTGTGATAGAATTATTGAAATCTGGAACAATGTATTCACACAGTTTGACAATGACGGCAAGGGAAATTATACACAGCTTGCTACAAAGAACATAGACACAGGTATGGGTCTTGAAAGACTTGCTTGTGTGATGCAGGAAGTAGATAATCTTTTTGAAGTTGATACTGTTCAGAACATAATGAAGAAAATCTGTTCTCTTGTAAATAAAACTTATAAAGAGAATGACGAAGAAGATATTTCTATAAGAGTTATTACAGACCATATCAGAAGTACAACATTTATGGTTGGTGACGGAGTTCTTCCTTCAAACGAAGGAAGAGGATATGTTCTCAGAAGACTTTTAAGACGTGCTGCAAGACACGGAAGACTTCTTGGTAAAACAGAACCTTTCCTCTACGAAGTTTGTGAT
>JAGAJQ010000196.1 GCA_017828955.1 Oscillospiraceae bacterium | reverse complement strand
TGAGTGTGCGTTCGGAGGTTGCGAAAACCTTGCAGATGAAAACGGGTTTGTTATTGTAAGAGATGTTTTATATGACTACTTTGGAAATGCTGAAAAAGTAATAATCCCTGATTCTGTTAAAGCGATTTGTAAATGGGCGTTCTTGGGTTGCAAATCTTTAACAGAGATAACAATCCCCGATTCCGTTAAAAAGATTGGTAGATGTGCGTTCGAATATTGCGAATCTTTAAAAGAAGTAACAATCCCCGATTCCGTTAAAGAGATTGGAGAATTCGCGTTCTTTTATTGCGAATTTTTAAAAGAGATAACAATCCCCGATTCTGTTACAGAGATTGGTGAGTGTGCGTTCGGAGGTTGCGAAAACCTTGCAGATGAAAACGGGTTTGTTATTGTAAGAGATGTTTTATATGACTACTTTGGAAATGCTGAAAAAGTAATAATCCCTGATTCTGTTACGGAGATTAGTAGTTGTGCGTTCGAAGATTGCGAATCTTTAAAAGAGATAACAATACCTGATTCTGTTACAGAGATTGGTGTAGGTGCGTTCTTTTGTTGCGAATCTTTAACAAATATAACAATCCCGGATTCTCTTACAGAGATTGGTGGATATGCGTTCGAAGGTTGCAAATCTTTAAAAAAAATAACAATCCCTGATTCCGTTAAAGAGATTGGTGTAGGTGCGTTCGGAGGTTGCCAAAACCTTGCAGATGAAAACGGGTTTGTTATTGTAAGAGATGTTTTATATGGCTACTTTGGAAATGCTGAAAAAGTAATAATCCCCGATTCCGTTACAGAGATTGGTGGATTCGCGTTCAAAGATTGCGAATCTTTAAAAGAAATAACAATTCCTGATTCTGTTACAGTGATTGGTGGAATTGCGTTCTTGGGTTGCGAAGACCTTGTTATCAAAGCGCCTGAAAATTCTTTTGCACAAAAATATGCAGAAGAAAACAGAATGAAATTTAAAGTCATAAACAGATAATTTTATTAACTTACATAGATATAAGTGATAAAATATGCAAAAAAGTTCAGAAAATTATAAAAAATCTTAAATATGTTCGGTTAACCGAACGCAAAGAATAGAAAAATATGGTATAATATATATATAAGGTAAAAGAAAGGAGAATTTTTTATGGGAGAGAAAAAAGAATACACAGGTCTTCAGGCGAAAAACGAATGTAAGGGCAATGATGTTATTTTAAGAAGAGCTTTTGAAATACTCAGATATTTAAAGCATCATACCGACAAGGATCATCCCACAACTCAGACCGTAATGCGTGGTGATATCGATAACGTGGGTTCTAAGGGGTCTTTCATCAAGATGATGAAATGTATGGCAAAGATACTTAATTTTGATAAAGATGAAATTCTCAGAAAAAAAGGTGACCGAAGATTACTATTCAGTGGTTTTGAAAAAATGTATGACAAAGAATATGGTGAATTTAAAGAAGGAGAAAGTTTCTCTTTAAAAGATATCTATTATAATCATCCGTTTTCACAGGACGAAGTAAGAAAGATAGTAACCGCCATAAAAACATCAACAATAATTCTTCCCGATGAACAGAACAAGCTTATTGAAAAGGTAAAGAGCGAACTTGCATCAGAGCATTTCAAAGACACTTCAGATGCTATATATACCAAAGAGCAGGTTTTCTCAAAATCTTTCGGAACAAATCTCATAAAGGTTCAGAAAGCAATATCAGAAGGTAAGCAGATAACTTTCAATATGAACTATTATGACGGCGAAAACAAACTTTCAAAATACAGAGAATCTCTCAAAATAAGCCCTTGTTTCATTATGGTTGACAGCGGAAAATATTTTGTTGCGGGTTGTTTTGAAAACAACGATAAGAAAAACCTTGCCATTATAAGAATAGACCTTATGTCTAAAATCGAGATGACAGAAGAATCAGCAACCAGACTCTATGACATTCCCGAACTTCAGAACGCCTCAAAAGAATATAATAAAATCTCTGAAAAAGATTTCAGAACATTACATTTAGATATGTCTTATGATTCACCGATAACTGTTGAAATGAAGGTCAGAAAGACAGCAAAGACAAATAATTCTGTTAATTACACCCCCATTCACGACGCTTTCGGAGACAACTATACAGTAGTAGAAAAATGTAATGGCTATGTAAGAGTAAGATGCAGTAGATACGGCATTGTAAACTGGGCTTTATCACACGATGAAGTTGAGATTATAAGCCCTGATTCCGTTATCAGAGAAATCAGGGAGAGACTTGATGAATTGAATAAAAAATACATAAAGGAGTAATTTATATGGATTATTTACAGGATTTAAAAAAAGGACTTTACACAGATGAAGAGATTCAATATAAGATAAAGAATAATTACAGATTAACCCTTGAAGAACTGAAATACAATGAAGAAGATAAATCTGAAGTTGCCAATATAAAAAACTGGCTTCGTTATAGAATTCTTTATCAGATAAAAAAAGGAGCAACACACGATTGCGATTGTAGCCCTATTGTTCACGAGATGTATAACAAAATATTTGAGACCGTCGGAAATGAAAAAGGCGAAGGCAGGTATTTTGAAATAGATAATGTAACTCTCGAAACAGATACAATGAACTCGTTTGCAACGACATTCAATGAATTTATGAGAGTATGGATCAACAACGGAGCCCGATTCAAATACGGAACAACCCTCAGTCGTGATATCGATTTTCTCAAATTTATTGATAAGTGGTATGCCCGGACTGAAGATGAGGAAATAAAAGAAGTTATCCGTTTATTTAACAAGTTTGCAAAACTCACTCATTCACCTGCCAATATGATTCTTGTTCCAAAAGGATATAATTCAGAAAGAGGAAATAGCGGACTAATCAAGGACTACTGGGATTTAAGCCTCATAGACCTTAAGGGTATATATTCACAGAACGCGTATTACGATGACAGTTATAGATGGTTCTTTGAAAACAAGGATAAGTTTATGCTTAATGATTGGTTTGATGAAAATGGTAAAGTTAAACCTTTGTTCAAGGACCATTCGTTCAAAAAATCGCTTCCCTCTGAAATCGGAGAATTTGAAGAATGTCTTAAAAATATTATAGAAAGAATTAAAAATCGAAGTAAGTTGCCGGAAAAGAATTAAAGGAGAATTTTAAATATGACCTATTGTATTTCTGATATCCACGGCGATTTTAAGGGCTATAAATATCTTCTGGAAAAGGTGAGTTTTTCTGATAACGATAGACTTTTTGTTCTCGGCGATGTTATCGACAGAGGCGAGGGTGGAATAGAAATCCTCAAGGATATGATGATGCGTTCGAATGTTTTTCCGATACTTGGCAACCACGAATATATGGCGATTTCCTGTATAAAATTCTTACTTACAGAAATCACGGAAGAAAGCATAAAGGACCTTGATGAAAATATCATACGGGGACTTATGGAGTGGCAGAATGTCGGCGGGTATACAACTATGGACGCGTTTCACAGACTTACCCGTGAAGAAAAAGAGGATATCTATGAATATCTGCGTGAATTTTCTCTTTATGAAGAAATAAAAGTAAACGGAAAAAAATTCGTTCTCGTTCACGCGGGCATAACGGGGTTTGATGCCAATACTCCGCTTGAAGAATATCCTTTCAGCAATTTTCTTTTTAAAGTGCCTGACTATAACAGAGTTTACTATCCCGATAAATATCTCGTGACAGGGCATCTTCCTACCTGCGCTATTCATCAGAACAAAAGACCTTATTTCATCTATAAGGGAAATAACCATATCGCTATCGATTGCGGTTCTTATTGCGGAGGTCAGTTGGGAATGATATGCCTTGACACTATGAAAGAATTCTATTACAACTACAAAGAAGAAAGGGGTAACTGATATATGGCGTTTTTTATCACGGGGGATATTCACGGAACAACTAATATACATAAATTGCAGAGATTTTTTCTGGGACGTGAAAATGAGTTTTCCAAGGAAGAAGATTATGTTATCATCTGCGGAGATGTAGGGGTATGCGGTTTTTCGGCTGAAGAAGAAGTTGAAACAAGAAGAATATTAAGAGAACTGCCTGTTACCACATTGTTTATTGATGGAAATCACGAGAATTTTGAACATCTTAATTCCTATGCAGAACAAGAGTGGAATGGTGGAAAGGTTCATTTTATCGAAAACGATATTATTCACCTGATGCGTGGGCAGGTTTATGATATCGACGGAACAGTATTCTTTACTTTTGGCGGGGCGTATAGTACCGATAGGATGTATAGAAGGGAGGGAGTTTCGTGGTTCCCCGAGGAAATTCCGACAAGGGAAGAATATGAGGAAGGTTTTAAGAATCTCGAGAAAGTTGATTTTAAAGTGGATTATATCTGCAGTCATACTGCACCGAGAGAAGTTGCAGCAGCAATAGGTTATGGAGAGATGTCTGATGAGGAAACGGAACTGAGAAGATATCTTCAGCGCATAGCAGACTATACGGAATTCGATGCCTGGTATTTCGGGCATTTCCATGAAGATTCAGAAGTAGAAGATATGTTTTATTGCTTGTATGATGATGTTGTAGAGATTTAGCAGAACAGAAGAAATGAAAACTTAAGAAGGAATAACAGGAGGAAATAATATGAGCGATTTTATAATTAAAAATGGAGTTTTGGAAAAATACACAGGAAACGAAACCAAGGTAGTAATCCCCGATTCTGTTACAGAGATTGGCGAGCATGCGTTCGGAGGTTGCGAATCTTTAAAAGAAATAACAATCCCCGATTCTGTTACAAAGATTGGTAGGTATGCGTTCTTTTGTTGCGTATCTTTAGAAAATATAACAATCCCCGATTCTGTTACAATGATTGGTGATAGGGTATTCTTTTGTTGCAAATCTTTAGAAAAGATAACAATTCCTGATTCTGTTAAAAAGATTGGTTATGATGCATTCTGTGGTTGCAAATCTTTAAAAGAAATAACAATTCCCGATTCTGTTAAAGAGATTGGTGGAGGTACGTTCTATGAATGTAAATCTTTAAAAGAGATAACAATCCCCGATTCTGTTACAGAAATTGGTGAGGGGGCATTCATCGGTTGTGAATCTTTAAAAGAAATAATAATCCCTTCATCTGTTACAGAAATCGGTAAATATGCATTCAGAAATTGCAAATCTTTAGAAAAGATAACAATACCTTCATCTGTTATAAAGATTGGCAACTATGCATTCGATGGTTGCGAAGACCTTGTTATCAAAGCGTCTGAAAATTCTTATGCGCATAAATATGCAGAAGAAAATGAGATAAAATTTGAGGCTGTATAAATTAATATGGAGGCTTTATAATGAGCGATTTTGTAATTAAAAACGGAGTTTTAAAAAAATACACAGGGGAAGAATCCAAAGTGGTTATCCCTGATTCTGTTACAGAGATTGGTGAGCATGCGTTCAAAGATTGCGAATCTTTAAAAGAAATAACAATCCCTGATTCTGTTACAGTGATTGGTTATGATGCGTTCTTTTGTTGCGAATCTTTAAAAGAGATAACAATCCCTGATTCTGTTACAGAGATTGGTGAATGTGCGTTCATAGGTTGCAAAAACCTTGCAGATGAAAATGGATTTGTTATTGTAAAAAATGTTTTATATAACTACTATGGAAATGCTAAAAAAGTAATAATACCTAATTCTGTTAAAAAGATTGGTGAATGGGCGTTCTCTTT
>JAGAJQ010000195.1 GCA_017828955.1 Oscillospiraceae bacterium | reverse complement strand
TTAGCGAGGGTATAGGGCATAAATACATAAGAACGTATCTGTGCACCCCAGCCGTTGTCTTTCTGAGCACCCTTTATGTCGTCGATTTTATCAAGATGTTCTCTTTCTTTGATTTCAACAAGTTTCGCCTTGAGCATTTTCATAGCATAATCCTTGTTCTGAATCTGACTTCTCTGTGTCTGACAGGCAACAACTATTCCTGTGGGGAGATGAGTTATTCTTACGGCACTTTCTGTTTTGTTGATATGCTGACCGCCAGCACCACTCGCACGGTATGTGTCGATTTTGAGATCCTCTGTTCTGATTTCAACTTCCATATCGTCGGATATTTCCGGTGTTACTTCAACCGATGCGAAAGATGTATGTCTTCTTCCCGATGAATCGAAAGGAGAAATTCTTACAAGTCTGTGAACGCCGTGTTCTGATTTTAAAAAGCCGTAAGCGTTGTTTCCTTCTATGAGGATAGAAGCGCTTTTAAGACCCGCTTCATCACCGTCGAGATAGTCGAGAGTTTTAACCTTGAAATTATGTCTTTCAGCCCATCTGTTATACATTCTGAAAAGCATTTCAGCCCAGTCCTGAGCCTCCGTTCCGCCTGCACCTGCGTGGAATGTTAAAATTGCATTCGATGAGTCATATTCTCCTGAAAGAAGTGTTGTGAGTTTACAGGTTTCGTAATCATTTTTGAAATCGTTCGCGTTTTTCTGGATTTCAGCGAGAGTTTCTTCATCGGGTTCTTCATCACCGACAATTTCAATGTATGCAAGACAATCTTCAAGCTGAGAGTCAAGATTTTTATGAAGAGCAATCTTGTTTTCGAGCTTTTTTATCTTAGAAAGAACCTTCTGTGAATTTTCAAGATCGTTCCAGAAATCGGGAGAAGCCGAAACTTCTTTTAATTCCTCTGTTTCAGAGAGAGCTTTTTCTATTTCAAGAACAGAATATAATTCTTTTATAAGAGGACGATATCCTTCAAGTTCAATGCGTAAATCATCAAGTAAAAGCATAGGTTTGTTCCTTTCGTTAAAGTCATTGATAATTGTAGCAAAGATTTAACTTAAAGTCAATATCATTTGGCGAAAAGCGTTGACAAATTATCTGCTGTTTGTTATAATTAAATGATGAAAAATAAGGCTTTTTGCCTTGATTCTGTTCGGAGGATAATATGTCTTTATATACAGGTTTAAAGTGTAAAGTCTGCGATAAATCTTTTCTCGAAGAAGATGATATAGTAGTCTGTCCCGATTGCGGAACGCCTTATCATCGTTCTTGCTATAAGGAAAAGGGAGAGTGTATAAACTACGATCTCCACGAGAAAAAGCAGAGTTACAGCGTTAACGAAGAAAAAGCCAAGAAAATAGGCGATACCATAATCTGCGAAAAGTGCGGAGCGCATAATAAATCGCTTTCTATTTTCTGCGAAAAATGCGGAAATCCCATAACAATAGAAAAATCGGCTTCAAGCGAAGATGAAGTTGATATAGAAAAAGACGAAGGGCCTTTTCCTAATCTCATAAAGGTTGACTATAACGACAAATACTGCGGGTTTGACCCGAATGAAGATTTCGATGGTGCAACAACCGCAGAACTTGCCGATTTCATAGGCGATAATAATAAATTCTTCCTGCCCATTTTCAAGCTTATGAAAGAACGCAAGAAGAAGGGAACATTCAACCTTTCAGCACTCTTATGTCCGCCTGCATATTTCGCTTACAGAAAAATGACAGGTACAGCGATACTGAGCCTCGTAATCCAGATTACTCTCTGGCTTCCGTCGATAATATATTTCTTGGGCTCGATGATTTCAAAATATAATATGCCCGATAACGCATTGGTAGCGTTTATTTCGACAATAGATATAAATAGTCCTTTATTTATGGTTATATACAATGTCGGCTGGGTTTTGGGATATGTTTTTATATTCTATTGCGCATCAATGGCAAATCATATCTATTATCGTTTTGCAGTAAAGAGAATTAAATTTCTCAAATCAAAAAAAGCTCTGAACGAAAAGAACATAAAGCGTTTCGGAAGAACATCAAACGCCGGTCTTACAATAATGATAATAGCCTATGCAATAATAGCATTTCTTCTCACATTCGCAATCGCTTTTGTGTCATAAAAATAACAGGAGGTCAATATTATGATCGAATATATCGTTGCCGATTATCTTGAATTTCAGAGAGCTATAAGTGAAAAAGACGCAAAAGATATCGTCAAGGGATATAAATCCCACAACGAAAAGCTCGGAACAATAGCGCTCAATATGAACCTTCTTACAGAAGAGCAGGTTGACGAAATCCACGATAAGCAGAAAATCGTCGATAAGAAATTCGGTGAAATCGCAGTTGATTCAGGCGTTCTTACAGAACAACAGCTCAATGAACTTATCAGCATTCAGAGAAAAGCTATGGATCCGTTTGAATTTGCCTTTGAGTGTGGAATTATCAATATAGATATGGCCAATGACCTCAGAAACAAATTCAAAGAGGATTATAAACTCACAGATGAAGAATTTTCGGGCGTTATGGCAGATGATGTAACAATGATTTCATCAATGATGGTTGACACCCGCGATTTCTATACAAATTATTACTATAACATAGCAATAAGATTTCTTGTAAGATTTTTAGGGCTTAAAATCGGTCTTTCAAAAACAACTTCTTCAAAAACACACGAAGCCGAAAGAATAATAACCCATAAAATCAGAACAATGAGAAGAAATTTCATTATAGGCTTTTCGGGCAGCAGAGAAGCTATGCACGCATTAAGTGAAAGCCTTTCTGATTTTGATTCGGCAGAGTTCAAAAACGATATTTATGCACGTCTTAAAAACTTTGTAAACTGTATAACCTGCGTTTTCGAATGCGGAATTATGAGAGAAAGCCCCATAAGAAGCATCAGTTGTGTAAAACTTTATAAATCAGCCGAACTCATCTTCAACGAAGACGGCTTTGTGCTTCCTGCAAATATATGCGGATATCCCATAGATATCATAGTTGCGTCCGGTGCTGAAGAAGATTTCACAAAGGTTGTTCACAATGTATAATAATAAAGCTTTGTGAAAATCTTCATTTTGTCGAAATTTAATACTTGACAATAAAAAAATGATATGATAAAATATCTTCAAATGCTGAGACGAAGAAGGCAGGAAAGAAAACCTTTCAGCGAGTCGGTGGTTGGTGAAAACCGACAGGCGTATTTCCATAAAAGCCTCTCCCTTCCGAGCAGAAAATGCGAAAAGAAATGAGTAGTGTTTTCCGTCAGTGCGACGTTATAGCAAAAGGGCTTGTTAGAGCCTTAAGTGGCATGAGAATGCAATTTGAGTGGTACCGCGGAATCGATATTTATTCCGTCTCAAAGAATTATCTTTGAGGCGGATTTTTTATTTTCGCCTCTAACAGAAAAGAAAGGGTGTATTTTAAAATGAAAATCAGTTTTTCAACACTTGCCTGTCCCGATTACGAATGGTCAGACATCTATTCAATGGCGAAGGACTTAGGCTTCGACGGAATTGAAATCAGAGGCCTCGGCGATGATATTTTTGCAGTTAAAGCGAGACCTTTTACAGAAGGTCAGATTTCAAAGACAGTAAAGAAACTCTCTGAAATAGGCATCGAAATTCCTTGCCTTTCATCAGGATGTTGCCTTAAGGATAAGAATAACCTCGACGAAGTTATTTCTGAAATTTCAAGATATATCAACCTTGCCGTAAAACTTAAAACTCCTTTTATAAGAATTCTCGGCGACAGAGAACCTATGCCCGTTGATGAAGTCGACGACAGCTATGTAGCGGAAGTTCTCGTTAAACTTGCTGACATTGCAAAGGATAAGGGTGTAACACTTCTTGTTGAAACAAACGGCGTTTATGCAGATACAAAGCGTCTTAAAGCACTTCTCGATAAGGTTGACAGAATTGAAGTCGCAGCACTCTGGGATATGCATCATCCTTATCGCTATGCAAATGAAACTCCCGATGAAACAGTTGAAAACCTCGGTGCTTACATCAAATACTGTCACGTAAAGGACAGCGTTATGGTTGACGGCAAGGCTGAATACAAGCTTATGGGCGAAGGCGATATGCCTCTTAAAGAGATGTTCGAAGCGCTCGGAAAAATCGGTTACGAAGGCTATATTTCACTCGAATGGGTTAAGCGTTGGGCAAAGAATATCTTCAGCGCAGGCGTTGTATTCCCTCAGTATGCCGACTTTATGAAGCCTTACAGAACAAAGCATAAGCATCCCTTACAGGACGACCTTCGTCATCAGGGAAAATATATCTGGCCCAAGGAAAAACTCATCGACTATACATTCCCCGATGTTCTCGACAGAGTATGTGAAGAATTCCCCAACCAGTATGCTTTCAGATATACAGAACTCGACTATACAAGAACATACCCTCAGTTCAGAGATGATGTTGACACATTCGCAAGATCACTTCTTGCTATGGGTGTTAAAAAGGGTGACCACGTTGCTATCTGGGCAACAAACGTTCCTGCATGGTATATAACATTCTGGGCAACAACAAAAATCGGTGCTGTTCTCGTAACTGTAAATACAGCATATAAGATCCACGAAGCAGAATATCTTTTGAAGCAGTCTGATACAAATGTTCTCGTTATGATCGACGGCTATAAGGACAGTAACTATGTTGAAATCATGAAAGAACTCTGTCCCGAACTCGCTACTTGCGAACCAGGAAAACTGAGTAGTGCTAAATTCCCGTTCCTCAAGAGCATCATAACAACAGATTCAAAGGTTGAAGGATGCTATACCTGGGATGAAGCAATGGCACTCGCTAAGGACGTTCCTTATACAGAACTCGAAAGAGTAAGAAAGACAATCGATAAACACGATGTCTGCAATATGCAGTATACATCGGGAACAACAGGTTTCCCCAAGGGCGTTATGCTTACACACTACAACGTTGTAAATAACGGTAAGGCAATCGGTGACTGTATGGATCTTTCAACAGCCGATAAGATGATGATTCAGGTTCCTATGTTCCATTGTTTCGGAATGGTTCTCGCTATGACAGCCTCTGTTACTCACGGAGCGACAATGTGTCCTATCCCTGCATTCTCACCCAGAAAGTCACTCAACTGTATCAATAAAGAGCAGATTACAGCATTCCACGGTGTTCCTACAATGTTCATCGCTATGCTTGAAAATGAAAACTTTGAATCAACCGATTTCTCACATATGAGAACAGGTATTATGGCTGGTTCTCCTTGTCCCGTTAAGGTTATGGAAGAAGTTATCGAAAAAATGCATATGCCTGAAATCTGTATCACATACGGTCAGACAGAAGCAAGTCCCGCAACAACAATGAGTAAGACATCAGACTCAATCGAAGCGAGAGTAAATACAGTAGGTGCGTCACTCTTCGGCGTTGAAACAAAGATTGTAGACCCCGAAACAGGCGAAGAACTTCCCGATAATGTTGACGGCGAATTCTGCGCAAGAGGATATAACATCATGAAGGGTTACTATAAGATGCCCGAAGCAACAGCCGCTGCTATCGACGAAGACGGCTGGCTCCATTCCGGTGACCTTGCAAGAAGACTTCCCAATGGTTACTATAAGATTACAGGAAGAATCAAGGATATGATTATCCGTGGAGGAGAAAATATCTATCCCAAGGAAATCGAAGAATTCCTTTATACAAATCCCAAGGTTAAGGATGTTCAGGTTATAGGCGTTCCCGATAAAGATTACGGCGAAGAAATTATGGCTTGTATTGTTCTTAAACCCGATGAAACAGCAACAGAAGATGAAATCAAGGATTTCGTTCGTTCACATATGGCAAAGCATAAAGTTCCACGTTATGTTGCATTTGTCGATAATTTCCCGATGAACGCAGCAGGAAAGATCCTCAAGTACAAAATGCGTGAATGGGCAGTAGAACTGCTTAATCTTCAGGCAGCAAACAGCATTGAGACTGCATAACACGAAAATCTCATTTGTCTTTCGTTGTCAACACTCCTAGCAGTACACCAGTACGGCGTCGTCGTGTTTCCTAGAAATACAAACAATCTTTTCGTTTTATGTGATACAATTTCTGTTTTTAAAAGAAACAAAAATCCCCTCGCAAGAGGGGATTTATTTTATCTCTATACTATCTACTATGTTCATTATTTCCGGAATTTCTTCCTTTGTTTCAACATCAAAGAATATACACATATATTTGTAATCATCAAAGGTTGCAAATATCGGCATTCCGTTTTTGTCATAATAAATTATCAGCCCGTAGCCGTTTTTTGTTGTGAAATTTTCTTTTTCGCATTTATCATATCCTGCATCATAAACATATCTGTCTGCAAAACCATGGGTAGCAACTGCGATATAGATATTTCCGTCAATAATTTCAAGCTGTTCAGGGACTTCTCCGTTGAAAAGCTGTATTCCCATAAATTGAGTATCTGTTGTTACAAGGTATTCATTCCATTCTTCAGGGAAACATACATTGATTTCATATCCACATACATCGGAACTGATTTTTTTATATCCTGAATAATCATCTTTAGCATTATTCATTTTTTCTTTATAAGAAAGCGAATCCACAACTCTTGTCGGAGTTTCTGTTTTATATACTGTATCGCCGAGTTCCTCATCATAATAGATAAAAACAGTATTTCCTGCCATAATGGTGTTTTCGTCTTTCAAAAGATAACCAGTTCCACTATATCTTCCTGCATAATCTACTGACCAATCAGTATAAATTATTGTCCTTTTGTAATAAGAATCTGAAACAGATTTATTTTCAGTATTGGGATATTCCGTCGTAATCACTTTGTATTTATATGCTGAGGCATATTCTTCAGCTCGTCTTTCTGCGAGTTCTGTCATTTTGGAAATGTATTCGTCATCCTTCGTATCTCCCAGCTCATTTCCAACCCATGCATATTCAAGATAATCCACATTACACAACTGAATAGTATCTTCTGTTACATCAAGATAATACTGTTCTGTATCGCCGTCTATGTAATATCTTCCGATTTTAAGTGCGGGACCTTCTCTGTTGATAAGAGCATCTTTTTTGGTGTCGGCGTTGATTGAAACTTTCGCTCCGACAGCAGAAACAACGGTAACCATAATTACAAGCACAGATATTATAATCCATTTTAAAGATAGTGTCTTTTTCATAGAAAATCCCCCTTGTTCCATGTTTTTATACCTACATTATATCACACGATATTCTGATGTCAATATAAAAACAAAAACTCCCACTTTTCACAAGTGGGAGTTTTATTTGATAAACTATTTGAATTCACTCATAAGGAACACAAGGGGAGAGTTCCAGTAAATTGTGATTTCGTTTGTTGAATAACTTTCAGCGTTATCGGCATAACATTTTGCCGAAGGCTGACCGCGGAGTGTAAGCTTTACAAATTCGTCTTCAAAGTCATCATCGGGGCCGCCAACGAGCATTCCGGGCATTGCTGTTTCCTTAACCTGTGAAGGTCTGTGATGAGGATACTTAGGTGAAACAGTACCTGTTCCTGTTACATATGAAATACCCATAGGGTTAACGCCGAAAATGTAGTTGAGATGATTTTTAGCGGCTTCCTTATAGCTGTTGTTTCCTGTTATGTCAGAAGCGTAGATAAGGTGCATAGCGTTGTTCGCTATATGCATATTGCTTCCCCAGATATAGTCATCCTCGAGGAAAGAAATCATATATCCGTCGTTGTCTGCTATTTCCTTGAATGTATCTGCTTCTGCGATGAAATTATCCTTGATTAACTTGTAAGTATCAGCAGGGAGCATTTTCTTGCAGTTATCTGATGTAAGGATTATAGCCGAGCCGTAAGAACCTACATACTGCCAGCCAAATTCAAGGTCTATTTTCTTTTCTGTGTATTTAACGATAGCGTCTGCGTATTTCTGTTCACCTGTAACATCAAGGAGGGCGGCCGCTGCATAGTATCTTTCGTCGATATCCTTTGAGTCACCGTAAGCACCAGTTGTTATCGCACCGATACTCTTGTAAACGAGAACATCATGTTCTTCAAGATAACCCCAGGCTTTCTTTGCCGCGTCAAGACATTTTTCAGCAAATTCCTTGTCTGTGTCGAGGTATGCCTTATAAGCGATAGCCATAACTGCGGCAAAATCACCTGTTGCAGTTGATGAAACGGGTGAGAGGAAAACTTCGCCTTCTTCATCGGGCATAATTGTCTGTGAAAATTCCTTTACGGTAACCTTATGATAAACACCGCCGTCAGTAGCTTGCATTTTAAGGAGCCATTCGATCTGTGTTCTTGTTTCGTCTAAAACATCAGGAATTCCGTTTCCGCTTTCGGGAATACCCGAATCATCTGAAAACGCCTTGGGATTTCTTTCATAAGCGAGAAGAAGGTCAGCTGCCGCCTTAGAGCCTGCAACTGTGTATTTTCCGTAGTCACCTGCGTCGTGCCATCCGCCTGTTGTGTCAACCTTTTCACCTGTTTCGTAAACAGTCGCGTCGCCTGTATGACAAGCCGCATGAGCAAAATCGCCTGCAAGGTCAGAGGTGAGTTCTTCACCGCAACGCTGTAAATAGAACATTCCCAGAACCTTGTTGAAAGAATCTGTATAGATGTCGTTTCCGATTTCGAATGTATATGATTTTCCTGCTTTTTCGTGTTCTATGTAGTATTTTCCGGCCTTTGTAACAGAACTGAAATCTGCGAAATAGTTGAATTCATCAGCAGTTTCATTTTCCATATAAGGAGAAAGTGTTCCTGCATAAACGATTTCGTCGTTTTCAGCATTTATAACTCTGAAATCTTCTGAAAGATTTTCACCGCGAAGAACAGCAATCTTCTTGTCATTGGGCTTATAGCCTATCTGATTTATGTTGATATCGGGGGCGATGATTTCTTCAACAACTTCCATATTGCTGTCGTCTACAAGTTCGAGAACAACGTTGTCGATGTAGATATGATGGATAGGAAGTTCCTTTCCGTCAAGTGTGTTTCCTAAGTTGAAAACTATTCTTGCATATTCGTCCGTGGGGTGTTCCATTGTGAATTCAACGGTGTAGGTCTGCATTTCTGTTCCTACTTCAACCCACTGACCTGTGTAAGCAACATAGTCGCCACCGTTTTTCTGAAGTCTGAATTCAAATCTTCTGGGTTCTGTTGAACGCATATCAAAAGAACAACGATAGACACCGCCTTTGATAAGGGGGATAATATCCTGATAAAGTTGAACGCCATATTCAACCGAACCTGTATTTGTTATACCTAAATGGAGTTCGCCGTCTTCAACAGCAGGGGCACTTGAAAATCCGCCTGAGAAAAACGTTCCCCATTTGTTTGCGTTTAAATCAAAAGTTCCGTTCTGGATAAGAGGTAAATCTTCGGGGGGAGTTTCTTCCTTTACAGTTGTTTCAACCGCTTCGGTTGTAACAGTTGTTTCTTCGGGATTTTCTGAAGGAGTCTTCTGACATCCCGTAAAAGCGAGAACCGTAATGGCAAGAATGAGCGCTGTGAGTTTTTTCATAATCGTCATTCCTTTACAAATAAAATATACAGAATAATTATATTATGCATTCTGACGAATGTCAATGGGATTTTTCGGAATTTTCTGTTGCTATTATAATT
>JAGAJQ010000194.1 GCA_017828955.1 Oscillospiraceae bacterium | reverse complement strand
CAAACTCCCCGAAGCGCAGACAGACCGCTTTATGATGAAGTTGAGTATCGGCTATCCCGATGAAAGCGAAGAAATGCGTATGGCTGAAAATATGCTCAATGGCAAAACAACCGAAAATATAGAAAGCATTATGACCGCAGAAGATGTCATAAAGATGAAAAAAGAAGTTTCTGCCGTAAAGATAAAGGAAGAAGTCATCCGCTATGCAAGAAATATAGCCGATATGACAAGAAACGAAAGCAGGTTTGTTATGGGGATAAGCCCCCGTGCCGTAATTTCGCTTATAAAAGCTTCGCAGGCAAAGGCTTTTTTATCAGGAAGAGATTATGTCAAGCCCGACGATATAAAGACAGTAGCACCTTATGTTTTATCGCATCGCTTAACACTTACATCAGAAGCGAAAATTGCGAAGGAAAATAAAGAAGATATAATAACTAAGCTTATAAACAAAACAAAAGTTCCTATTTAAGAAAGGAAATTACTTTATGAGAAGAAACAGGATTATATGGTTTTGTCTGTGGATACTTTCCCTTGTCGGAATAAGTTTTTACGGCGGAATTATAAGTTACGGCTTTTTTATAGCGGTAACTCTCACCCCTGTTTTTTCTCTTTTTTATCTTCTTTTAGTCTATGCACTTTTTCATATCTGGCAGAATGTCGAAAGGCGCTATGTTTCAGTAAACGAACCCGTTAAATACAAATTCTCGCTTGTTAACGAATGCCTTCTTCTGTTTACAGGAATAAGGGTGAGATATTTTTCAGACTTTTCAAAAGTAACCGATTTTTCCGATGAACCTCAGTATGAACTTATGCCCTATAACAGAATAGAAAAAGAGACAACTCTCATCTGTAAATACAGAGGAGAGTATGACATAGGGATAAAAGAAATCGAGATAGAAGATTATTTCCGACTTTTCAGAATAAGATATAAAAATAAAGAATGTGTCCACGCTGTTGTAAAACCTCAGCTTGTAAAGACTGATAAAATAGGTAACATCGAACTTTCAGAAGCGGTTTCCGATGCTTTTAATAAAAAAACAGAACCCGATGTTTTAAGCCGTGAATATGTTATGGGCGACGACAGAAGATTTATAAACTGGGGTCAGTCGGCAAGGGTAAACACCCTTATGACAAGGGAATATACAGGTGTTTCGCATAACGAAATCGCTGTAATAACAGATACTTTCAGAAAGAGTGAAAACAGAGAAGAATTCATTCCGACAGAAAATAAAATCCTTGAAACTACTCTTGCTATCTCTTATTATTTCAGCAGAAATAATATCTCAGCTTCAGAATATCATTATCAGCAGGGGCTCATAAGAGTCCCCATAGAAAACAGTTTTCATTTTGATGAATTCTATGAAAATATATCTGCTATATCTTTTGATAAAAGAAGTGAGCACTCACTTCTTCTCGAAGAAATATGTGAAAACGCTGATATTTTAAGAAGTTCTATGGCTTTTCTTGTTATCTCTTCTTGGAACAGTGATACAGAAAATCTGATAAGAACTTTTTCTGAAAACGAAGTCACGGCAGTCATCTGTTTTATAACCGATGATGAAAAAAGACTTCCCGATTTATCGGAATATAAAGGAACAAGGCTTATAGGAATTTCTCCTTCTGCCGATTTGACGGAGGGGATAGGCTTATGATTTTTTTATATGACATAATAAGTATAATTCCGTTGTCTTTTATTTTACTTATGCTTTTCGGGGGATATATCGGTATCCCCGATAGCATAGCGGGATACATAGTAAGCGTTGTTTTTTCTTTGTGGATAATAATTCTTAAAAACACAGGAAAGAAATCAAGGCTTATAAATATAGGCGTAGTGACGGTTTTTATAATCGGAATAACCCTTGTCTTAAGGGCAGAACAAAGGCAGTTTCTGATAACAGAATATGGCTTTGTTTTCTATGTGGTACTTCTTTCAACCGCAGGAATTATTATAGGAATACTCTCGCAGAGAACCTTGTGGATAAAAAGAATTATCTCGCTTTCACTCTTTGCGTATTTAGTTTCGGCGATGATTTTAAAGTGGAATATTACGAAGATTTTGTTCTCGCTTATCTGTTTTGTGATTTTAATTTATATAGCGGAAGAAATCCAACATCGCTGGAAAAAAGAAGGAACATTTTCTCTAAAAGAACATATCACGAGAATAGTGCCTTTGCTGATAGTTCTTTGTGTGGCTATCTATTTCATTCCCGTTTCTGATAAACCTTATGACTGGCAGTTCGCAAAGGATATTTATAATAAAGCGGTTATTGTTGTAAACAGATTTTCGGGATTTATAACGCACCCTAAAGAAGAATACGGTAACATAGGTTTTTCTGAAAACGGCGGTTTTTCGGGAACTCTTAAAGACAACGATGATGAAGTTCTTTTCATTTCTTCGGATAACTCGGGTGCTAAGAATTTAAGACTTACAGGTGTTGTTTCGAAAGAGTTTGACGGCAGAAAATGGGTGTTTGATACAAAGAAGAAAAGTAGCGATAAAATGTTTGACACTTTAGAAACAACATCAGCTATAAGAAAATACGATGAAAAACATCAGTATGATTATATGAGAAAAGTAACTCTTTCTTATGAAAACCGACTTTACAACACAAAATATATCTTTGCACCCCAGAAAACGCTTGTAGAACCTTATATAAAAGGGAATCCCTCGTTTAAGGATAAAAACAGCAGTATAATATCTGATAAAAGACTCAGCTACGGCGACAGATACTATATT
>JAGAJQ010000193.1 GCA_017828955.1 Oscillospiraceae bacterium | reverse complement strand
TCTTCTCCGGATTTTGTTTTATAATTATGATAAATTAAAACCAACTGAATTCGGTTTCATGGCAAGTAGGTCGTTTCATAAGTTCTGAAAGTGCCTGCTTGATACTCTTATTTTCGACAAAAACATCATAGAGTTTTTCTGTTATAGGCATCGAGACTCCTACTTCTTTAGCAAGTTTCCACACTATTTTAGCGCAAACATAGCCTTCAACAGTTCCTACCTTCGCAACAGCTTCGGCAGGATCAACTCCCTGCCCTATAAGCATTCCTGCGCGACGGTTGCGGCTATGCATACTTGTGCAGGTAACGATAAGGTCACCCATTCCCGAAAGCCCTGAAAAAGTTTCCGGTCTTCCGCCGAGTTTTACACCGAGTCTTGCGATTTCGGTCATTCCTCTTGTCATAAGAGCAGCTTTTGTATTGTCACCATATCCCATACCATCGCATATTCCGGCACAAAGAGCTATGATATTTTTCATCGCACCGCCCATTTCAACTCCAATAATATCATCGCAAGCATATATTCTGAAAGATTCATTTGAAAGTTCGTCCTGAATATAATACATCGCTTCTCTGTCAAGAGATGCTACTGTTACTGTTGTAGGATAACCAAGAGCAACTTCTTCCGCGTGGGACGGCCCCGATATAGACACTATCTTATTATCCGGAAGTTCTTCTGAAAGTACTTCCGACAAACGCTTGAATGTTTCGTCTTCAAGGCCTTTGCCAGCATTTACAACAACAGCTTCCTTTTTAACAAACGGTGCGGCCATTATCGCAATTTTTCTGACAAAAGATGATGGAATTGCAAAAATAACAATATCACAATCTTTTATTTCTGATATATCTGTAACAAGATTTATGCTCTCACGAATTTTAACACCCGGAAGAAGAGTTTTATGTTCCCTCTCCTTTTTAAGCATTTCAATTTCATCAGCAAATGCCGACCATACTGTAACATCGTGATTATGAGCATCTGTCATAACAGCAAGACTTAATCCAAATCCACCTGAACCAAGAACAGCAATTTTAGCCATATCAGGTTTCCTCCTTGGGCTTTTTCTTTTTACCGAATTTATTTTCGGTTCCCGCTCTGAGTCTCTTGATATTTTCCTTATGCATATAAATAAGTATTACGCTTGTAACGCAAACTAATGCAACATTAAGCCACACATAAGGATATTTTCCGCTGAGTGTCTGAGTAACAAATGTTGTTATCGGATACAAAACTGCTGCTGAGATAGATGCAACAGAAACATATCTTGTTATAATTACAATAAGAATAAAGAACGGAATTTCAATACAGAATGTTATCGGATCGATAACAAGAAGGATTGAACAAGAAACAAGAATTCCTTTTCCGCCTTTAAATCCGTAATATATAGGGAAAATATGCCCGATAATCGCAAAAATGCCCGCTACATACCCAACAAATACGGTTGAATATTCTTCTGTAATAACTTCTCTTAAATGATCAGGAACGACAAGTCCTGTATTAAAAAGTCTGAATATTGTTATACCTATTATAACAGCTATAACACCTTTTGAAAGGTCACCTATCATAGTAAGAATAGCAGGGCCTTTTCCGAAAACACGAAGAGTGTTTGTAAAACCTGCGTTTTTACTTCCTACTGTTCTGATGTCTGTTTTCTTCCACAATCTGCATACAATAATAGCAAAATTAAGGCTACCAAGAAGGTAAGCAATAACCGCTGTTATAGCAAGTGCAATAGAAAAACTAGAAATATTATCAATCATAAAAATGCTCCTTATTTATCGTTTTCTCCACGTTCTCTTACAATAAATCTTACAGGAGTACCTTCAAGACCAAATGTCTGTCTTATCTGATTTTCGAGATATCTCTGATAAGAAAAATGGAAAAGTTCCGCCTTATTTACAAATGTTACGAATGTAGGCGGTTTTGTAGAGGGCTGAGTCATATAATAAATTTTAAGCCTCTTACCCTTATCCGAAGGAGGTTGAACGCGTGATGTTGCATAAGCAAGAACATCATTGAGTGTACCTGTTGATAATCTCATAGAGTTCTGTTCATTTACATATTTTATAAGTTCATAGAGTTTTTCAACTCGCTGACCTGTTTTAGCCGAAATAAATGCAAACGGAACATAAGACATGAAACTGAATTTTTCCTCAAGTTCCTTACGATATTTATCCATAGTAGAACTGTCTTTATCTATAATATCCCATTTATTCACTGCAACAATACAGCCTTTTCCCTGTTCGTGAACATATCCTGCAACTTTACTGTCCTGTTCTGTGAAACCAACTTCAGCATCAATAACAATAACGCATACATCTGCTCTATCCACAGCCATATAAGCACGAAGAACGCTGTATTTTTCGATTTCTTCAAGAACTTTGGATTTCTTTCTGATACCTGCCGTATCAATAAATACAAATTTATCTTCCCCGTATTCAACAATTGTATCCGTTGCATCACGGGTTGTTCCTGCAATATCAGAAACTATCGCTCTTTCTTCTCCTGCGATACGGTTTATAAGAGAGGATTTTCCTACATTAGGTTTACCGATAACAGCAACTTTAATGTATTCATCACTATAATCATCTTTTCCCGCATCTTCAGGGAATTTCGCAAAAACTTCATCCAAAAGGTCACCCGTTCCGTGACCGTGAACAGACGAAACTGCAATAGGATCTCCCACTCCAAGACTATAAAAATCATAAATTTCGATAGGTGGTTCTCCAACGCTATCGCATTTATTCACGCATAAAACAATGGGTTTTCCGCTTTTACGAAGCATTGAAGCAACTTCTGTGTCGCTCGCAGTAACTCCGCTACGTAAATCTGTTACAAATATAATAACATCGGCTTTCTGTATAGCAAGTTCTGCCTGCCTTTTCATCTGTGAAAGAATAATATCATCAGTTTCGGGCTCAATACCACCTGTATCAACGAGCATAAATTCTTTTGAACACCATTCACATTTAGCGTAGATACGGTCTCTTGTAACACCTGGAGTATCCTTTACAATAGAAAGTCGCAGACCGATAAGTTTATTGAATAAAGTCGATTTCCCGACATTAGGTCTGCCAACAATAGCTGCAACAGGTAATGCCATAGTAATCCCTCCTTATATAGAAAAACAGAGAAGGAGCTTACACTCCTTCTCTGTAAAGAAGTCTTACGCTTCCTTTTTGATTACTTCTACACCCTTATAGAAACCACAGTTCTTGCAAACTCTATGTGGTGTTATAAGAGCTCCGCAATTTGTGCATCTGCTGAATGCAGGTGTTTCTAACTTCCAAACAGCTGATCTTCTCTTATCACGTCTTGCTTTGGATACTTTTCTCTTTGGTACTGCCATCTTTAAAGCACCTCCCCTTAATATCTATAAAAAATTAAATTATTGACTTCATTTCTGACAGTCGCATACCGACTCATTCAGATCTGTTCCACAGAACTGACATAAACCTAAACAATCCTCTTTGCAAAGCACTTTTGACGGAAAATGCAGAATCAAATCGGATAAAATATGCTCGTCAAGATTAAGTTCGTTCCCTCCTACAACGATGTAATCATCGTTATCTTCAGAAGAAAGCGATTTTACAACTATTGCATCTGTTGACACAGAATAATCGCGTTCAAACTCAATCAGACATCTGTCACACTTGTGACGAAGCCTGTAATCCGCCTTATATTCAAGACTGATTACTCCGGATTTATTCTTGATAATGCCCTTAACCGAAATAGGCAAAGCTAAATCAATATTTTTGTAACCAGCAGCACTCTCAACAGCAATTTCATAATCAAACTCCTGTTTTTCGCCCGGAATTTCAAAAATACGCCTTAAATCCAATATCATTTAAAGACACCTCTCGAATATCACAAATTATATTATAATAGTTATTTTTCCCATTGTCAATAGTTTTAGCCATTTTTTTGTTTAATAAAACAAAATATATGACGCAAACAACTTTGCGTCATATATTTTTGATTAAATTAATTACATTTTATACTTCATTACACTATCAGGAAGTTCATCGTCATCTGCCGAAACTGTAATGATGCACTTGATATCATCGCCTGTGATCTTATCGAGCTTATCAAAAAGAATACCGAGTTCAGCATAATCTCTGCCTACTACCTTGAGGATGCCATCAACATAGATTTCCTTGATATCAAAGTTTCCGGCAATCATCCCGTTTACAAAGCCATAGAACATATCAATGCCTTCGAGGTTATAATCTTCCATGTCTGTAAGTCTTACACTGTGATTGATGTCGTATGTAAGTTTAAGACCTTT
>JAGAJQ010000192.1 GCA_017828955.1 Oscillospiraceae bacterium | reverse complement strand
TATGGTCGCAAGCAAAAACGGCAGACAGTTCTTTATAACAGGTCATTCCGAATACGACAGAGATACCCTTTCAAACGAGTATTTCAGAGATAAGGATAAGGGACTTCCCATTGAAATCCCCTATAACTATTTCCCTGATGACAACCCCGAAAACGAACCCGTTTTCACCTGGCGTTGCCACGCAAACCAGCTTTTCTCAAACTGGCTCAACTACTGCGTTTATCAGGAAACTCCGTTCGACCTTTCAGAACTCAAACCCTTTTAATTTCAGGAGGAGAAAAAATGACAGAAATTTTACTCGCAATTCTTTCCCTTGTAGCAGGCTTTGTTCTGCTTATAAAGGGTGCCGACTTTTTCGTTGACGGAAGTTCATCCGTTGCTAAAAAGCTCCGTGTTTCATCAATGATAATCGGTCTTACAATCGTTGCAATGGGAACAAGCCTTCCCGAATGTGCCGTTAGTATAACAGCCTCGTTAAAGGGCAGTAACGGACTCGCAGTAAGTAACGTAACAGGTTCAAACATCTTCAACCTTATGATGGTATGTGGTGTATGTTCACTCTTTATGCCTCTTACAGTTCAGAAAGAAACTCTCAAAAAAGAATATCCTTTCTCAATCATCTGCACAATCCTCTTCGCCGTTCTCTCGTTTATCGGAATGGCAGTAGGCAGAATAGACGGTATTGTTTTCATTGTAATTTTCATCGCATATCTTCTCTGGATGATTTATTCAGCAAAGAAAAACCCCGTTACAGATGACGACGATAAAATCAAAATCCTTCCTGTATGGAAAAGCATCCTCTTTATCTTAGGCGGTGCGGTAGCAGTTAAATTCGGAGGGGACTTTGTAGTTTCAGGCGCTTCAACAATCGCAAAATCAATCGGCTGGAGTGATACATTAATCGGTCTTACAATCGTTGCAATGGGAACAAGCCTCCCCGAACTCGTAACATCAATCATTGCCGCCAAGAAAGGCGATGTTGATATGGCAGTCGGAAATGTAATAGGTTCAAATATCTTCAATATTCTTCTCGTTTTAGGTGTTTCCTCGGCTATAAGCCCCGTAGCACTCATAACAGAAAATATCATTGACATCGCAGTTCTTATAGGATTCACACTCATAGCCTATGTATTCTCTATAACAGGAAAGAAAATCAGCCGTTTAGAAGGTGCAATAATGGTCTGCCTCTATGCAGGCTATACAGCTTACGCTATCATAAGATAATATGAAAAACAACTTTATAATCGTCGGCGCGGGTGATTTTTCAAAAGAAATCTTCTCTCACAAAAAAGATGATTTTATCATCGCCGCCGACGCAGGTTACTCTCATCTTTCTTCTATGGGAATAGTTCCCGATATGGTAATCGGCGATTTTGACTCTTTGGGCGAAATCCCGTCCCACCCCAATGTAAAAAAACTCCCCGTAAAAAAAGATGACACCGACATAATCTCATCGGTAAGAACATCTCTCGGTATGGGTGCAAAAACAATCTGTATCTATGGTGCTACTGGCGGAAATCGTTTTGACCACACCATAGCAAATCTTCAGACCTTGCAGTTCATAGCTGAAAATAATGCCGTAGGTTTTATCATCGATAAAGATTTTATCATCTGTTCGTTCAAAAATAAAACCCTTGTTTTTGATGAATCTTTTGAAGGAACATTCTCTCTTTTCTCTCTTTGCGGTAAAGCAGAGGGTGTTGATATTAAGGGGCTTTTATATGAAGCCGAAAACATCGTTTTAACGCCCGACTTTCCTTTAGGGGTAAGTAACTCATTTAGTGGCAAAACGGCCGAAATATCAGTTAAAAACGGCATTCTTACGGCAATCTGGTATGAAAACAGATTTCCCGATATAAGATAATGGTGATTTTATGACAGATTTAATAGACAAATTTCAAAAAGGCTGGTTAGATGAAGACCCTCGCGTAGTCTTTGCAGTTTTAGCGGGAATAGCAACTTTCATAATCCTCAACATTCTTTTAGGCAAATCAAAAAAGAAGTTACAAAGACTAAAGAAAGAAGCTATCGACAACAACAAAGTCTTAACAGGAAGGCTCAAAAGTTCTTACCATAACAGACGCACCAAATCCAATAACGATTACAGAGGTCGGTATACATATCAGACTTCCGATGGTGATGAAAGAGAATATGTTGTTTCTCTTCCCTTCCCGCCTCCCGATAAACTCGAACTTTATCCGAAAAATATTTCAGCAACGAAGGTTTTTTCCGACTATGATGAAAGAAAAGGTTTCGGTGTTTCAGCAAACGCCATAGCGGGAATTCTGGTTTGTATTCTCATGCTTTTTATGACAGGATATATCGGCTCTTAAAAACAGAAAATCCGAAAAGGAAAATTTCCTTTTCGGATTTTTTTAATTGCAGTAATAGATAAGATGTGATCTTATTCCCGAAAGCATTTCTTTGTAAAGTTCCGTTGCCGAATCAATAGGTAATGTCATAAGTGTGTCATTTAAAAATGCATTGAAAGCGATGTCAAGATCCTTTTCCTTAGCTGCTTTCATAAGAATCTTCTGATTCGAAATCTGTCTTGCGGCAAGTATCATCAGTTCTTCAGGAAGTTCGCCCGAAACAACAGGCTTAACGCTGTTTTTCGAGATAAGTGCATTTGTCTGAACAATAGCACCCAAAGGAAGATTTGAAGCCTGCCCCTTGTTTACTGTATCAACATTTGTAACAAGATTTTTCATTCCCATAAGGGCTTTTATCTGATTCACAATATCCGTTCCCGCATAGCCTGTTTTAAGTTCACTTTCGCCATTCATAAGTTTCTTTGCAGCATCCGCAAGTTCAAGCTTTCTGCGTTTCATATAGTTTGAATTCATCATACCTATCTTCCAGTTCTGCGCATTCTTCTGCGTTGAAAGATACCAGGGCGGGCAACATTCCGCAACGTGACGGTCATCAGCAGCGGTTATCGCATTATATCTCATAAACATATCAAACTTAACAAGATTTCCCGAAGCAAGAGGATTATTCTTGAATTCGTTCGTGTGCTTTTCGTATCCCATTTCAGAGAAATTCTTGTTGAACTTAGTATAGATATCCATAACATCTTCACCATTGTAATAAATTTCTGTGAAGAACGAAAATCCGTTTATGCCAACAAGATTTGTCTTGATTTCTCTTCTATGGACTTTAGGAAGATTAGACTCCTTCGAAATAAAATCAGCGATAAGTTCCGTTGAAGCAAAAGGCTCATTTGTTGAACCGAACGCCTTTATCTCAGGGAAAACATCATATAATGTCATAAGACATATATTCATCGGATTTGTAAGATTTATAACCCACGCATCAGGACATTTTTCCTTTATCGCCTCAGCTATCTTTATGTATGAGGGGATTGTTCTGAGTGCTCTTATTATTCCACCGGGGCCTGCATTTTCAGCCGAACTCTGAACAATGCCAAACTTTTCGGGAAGATAAATATCGTTTATCTTTTCATCAAGAGTTCCCTCTGAAATCGAGAGTATGACAAAATCCGCATCTGTGAGTGCATCTTCTATTGTATCAGTTGCAATATAAACAATATCACTTTTATTCGTTTCCTGCTCACGCATCTTGTTTCCGATAACTTCATTCATAAGGGAAAGCTGCTTGTCGATATCATAAAGCATAACAGTGCCCTGAAGTTCTTCACCCGAAAGTGCACTTATAAACTGCCAGCCGAAATTCTGTGAGCCACCACCTATATATGCAATTCTGATTGATCTGTTGTCAGACATAATTTTTCTCCATTCGTTTGTTATAATAATATTATTCTATATTTTCCCCGATTTGTCAAGAGCAAAAAGAAAAGCGACACTATAAAGTGTCGCTTTAATATGTAATATCCTATTAAAAATTATTCCTTTACACCACCGAGGGCAACGCCTGCTACTATATATTTTGACAGGCAGCAGTATGCAATGATGAGAGGTACGACTGAAATTGCGATACCGCAATAGATCTTACCATAGTCAGTTGCAAGTCTGTCAGATGAGAGCTTCTTGATCATCATAGGAAGTGTCATCTTCTGATAGCTTGTAATGAGCATACTAGGTGTATAGAAGTTGTTCCAGTTTGCAATGAATGTGAAGATAGCCTGAACACCGATAGCGGGCTTGATCATAGGAAGACCGATTGTTATGAATGTTCTGAATTCTCCACAACCGTCAATACGAGCAGCTTCCACTATTTCGAGCGGGAACGATGATCTGATATACTGTCTCATGTAGAAAACAGTTGCAGGTGCAGCGATCGCAGGAATAATAAGGGGAAGGAAATTATTGTAAAGGTCGATTGCAAGCATGAACTTGATGAAACCAACACCGGATACCTGTGTAGGTACCATGAGTACTGCGAGGATGAATGTTGTTGCAGCATCTCTGAGTTTGAAATCGTAAACACAAAGACCATAAGCTGTAAGTGCTGAGAAGAATACGCTGAGTACTGTTGCAGAGATAGTGATGATAGCACTGTTCTTGTAACCAACGAAAACGTCGAATGTTCTCTT
>JAGAJQ010000191.1 GCA_017828955.1 Oscillospiraceae bacterium | reverse complement strand
TTAGGTTCAAGATCCTTATAAATGAGATAAGTCATAATACTATCTCGTGTTCCTATAACATCACTGATAGTACATACCCCGTCTTTAATAAGATCCTGCGCATTACCAAGCCATACATCTGTTCCGTGTGAAAGACCTGAAATCTGAAGGAGGTCACTGAACTTATGAGGTTGAGCATCAATAAGCATCTGCCTTACAAACGGAGTTCCCATTTCAGGAAGCGCAAGTGTTCCTGTTTCACTGTATATTTCTTCAGCTGTAACTCCGAGCGGTTCCGTCGATGTAAATAATTTTATAACCTGTTCATCACTTGTATCAACATCTGCAATTTTAACACCTGTAAGATCTTCAAGATGCTTATACAAAGTCGGAACATCGTGTCCGAGTTCATCAAGTTTGAGAATCGTATCATGAAGTGAGTTGAAATCGAAATGAGTTGTTACAAACTGAGAATCAGGATCATCAGCAGGATGCTGAACGGGTGTAAAATCATAAACTTCATAATCTGAAGGAATAACTACCATTCCTCCGGGATGCTGACCTGTTGTTCTTCTTACACCTGTACAACCTGTTGTTATTCTTTTTTGTTCTGCCTGACTGAAAGTAACATTCTTTTCTTCCATATATTTACGGACATATCCAAAAGCTGTTTTTTCCTGAACAGATGCTATTGTTCCTGCTTTAAAAACTTTTCCGTCACCAAATAATTCTTCGGTATATTTATGAGACATAAGCTGGAATTCTCCTGAGAAGTTAAGGTCGATATCAGGCGCCTTATCTCCGTCAAATCCAAGGAATGTTTCAAAAGGAATATCGTGTCCGTTTCGTTTCATATCAGCATTACATTTAGGACAACTTTTAGGCGGAAGGTCAAATCCAGAACCTACAGAACCATCCGTTATAAATTCGCTGTACTTACATTCGGGACAAACATAATGGGGCATCAGCGGATTAACCTCAGATATTCCCGCCATAGAGGCAACAAAAGAAGAACCTACCGAACCTCTTGAACCCACAAGATATCCATGTGCTTCCGAGTTTGCAACAAGTTTTTGTGCGATCATATAAAGAACAGCAAATCCATGTTTGATAATAGAATCAAGTTCTTTCTGGAGACGCTTTGAAACTATTTCGGGAAGCGGATCGCCATATATTGATTTTGCCCTTTCCCAGGTAATACGTTGTAAATCCTCATCTGCACCTTCGATTTTAGGTGTGAATGTTCCTTTAGGTATCGGTCTGATATCGGGTGAAACCATATCAGCAATCTTATTTGTGTTTGTTACAACAACTTCATAAGCTTTTTCTTCACCCAAATAACTGAATTCTTCAAGCATTTCATCTGTTGTTCTGAAATACAGAGGTGCCTGATTATCAGCATCGCTGAATCCCTTTGAATGCATAAGTATTCTTCTGAAAACTTCGTCATTCTTGTCCATAAAATGAACATCACAGGTTGCAACAACAGGAATGCCAAGTTCTTCGCCCAAAGCAACTATTTTCCTGTTAAGATTTCTGAGATCTTCTTCGTCCTTGACATTCCCCTCACGAATCATATATTCGTTATTGCCTATTGGTTGAATTTCAAGATAATCATAAAAAGATGCTATTTGTTTTACAACATCCCAGGGTTTATGTTTCGCTATCGCTCTGAAAACTTCACCTGCTTCACAAGCAGAACCAACAATAAGTCCTTCCCTATGCTTCTGAAGAACAGAAAGAGGAATTCTCGGTTTCATTCTGTAATAATCAAGAAACCCATAAGAAACGAGTTTATAAAGGTTTTTAAGACCTACACTGTCTTTTACAAGAATAATCTGATGATACATTTCAAGTTGACGTGGATCCACATCTTCAACAAGCTTATTTATGTCATCTACTGTTTCTGCGCCCTTCTTGTCTTTTAACATAGAAATAAGTTTGCAGAAAATTCTGGCAAGCATTTCAGCGTCATCAAGAGCTCTATGATGATTGAATTTTCCGAGATTCAGACTATCTGCAACATGATCAAGAGTATACTTCCTCATTCCGGGAAGTAACATTCTCGCCATAGGGATAGTATCTATTGTACAGAAATCAAATTCGATATTATATTTTTCACAGGCATTTCTGATAAACGCAGTATCAAAAGGAGCGTTATGTGCTACAAGAACAGGATTTTCTCCGCAGAATTCAATAAACTTTCTTAACGCTTCTTCTTCCTTAGGCTGACCTATGACATCTGAATCATTAATTCCTGTTATCTTTGTTATATTTTCTGGAAGAGGCATTTCAGGGTCGGAAAACATAGCAAAAGTTCCTTCATTGTTGAGTTCTTTTAGCTTAACGGCACCAAACTCAATAATTTTGCAGTTAAGAGGATCAAGCCCTGTTGTTTCAAGGTCGAAAACTATAATTTCGTCATTAAGTTTTCTATGATTGCTATGAACAACGATATCATTTATATCATCAACTGAATATGCTTCACAACCATAGATCGCCTTGAATTCTCCACCGTTTTTTCTAATTCCATCAATAGTAGTCATAGCATCTGGGAAAGCCTGAACAACTCCGTGGTCGGTAATTGCCATAGCTTTATGTCCCCAACTATAAGCTCTTTTGATGAGGTCTGACACTTCTGTTATTCCATCCATATCAGACATCTTTGTATGAAGATGTAATTCTACTCTCTTTTCCTTTGCGTTATCTGTTTTAGTTTTTTTAGAAACAAGCATTATATCGCTTGCTTTGAATACAATATCCTTGTCAAATTCGTTGTATTCAAGTTTACCTCTGAAGAGTATTGTTGCCCCAGGTTTTAAATACTTGAAATTATCCATTTTTTCTTTAGCTTCAAAGGATTTTATGGTTATAGAATCGGTATAGTCTGTAACAAATATTGAAAGGATTGTTTTGTCGCCTTTCTTTGTATCTTTTTCTTCTCTTGAAAAAATATCACCCCAAAGAGTTACTTCTCCGCTCTTGACAGTTACAGATTTCATTTCAAAAATATCTGTCTTTATTTTTTTGCCCTTGATAATTGTCGCCGAGGAAACATCTATAGGAAGATCATCATATTCAACCTGACATAATTCCTTTTCTTCGTAAACATATTCAGGAACAACAGGCTTTTCATTTATAACAACCTTAGGAGCGAGTTCATCAATAGTATCCACCATTTTGGTGTATGTATCATCCGAAACAAAAAGGGCACCTTTAAACTCAACTTCATATCTTGCTGAAAATTTAGAAAAAATCATATCTGAAACAATCTGTTCAGGATTAATTTTTTCTATAAGCTCGAATCCTCCGTTTTTAACTGTAACAGAAAGCTTATTATTATCAAAAAAAACATCTGCATCATCAAGAAAACCATTTATAACCGAATGATTTTTCTTCATTTCTTTAATAATTTCCGAAAAATATTCAACGCAGAACATATCCGGTGTATATTTAGGAAGAAGTTTCACTTCTGTAATTTTAAGTTCATCAGCCATAGCGTTCACAAAAAGAACAAGATCTTCATAGCTTATCAATTCTTTGAAAACAGCTGTAATATTTATCTTTGTAACTTTTTTGTTATGAGTTATCTTAAGTATTTCTCCCGAAAGAGTGGATTCAGGGAGAGTTTCAATGTATTCCGATAAAAATTCGCTAATTAACATTTTTTCATTCCTTCCTGTAATTTTCTATTTCTCGAACAAGTGCATCTAATGCTTCACTTTCATCTACCTTTCTGATAATTTCTCCGTTTTTGAATATAACGGCACAACCATCACCGCCAGCGATACCTATATCTGCTTCTCTTGCTTCTCCAGGTCCGTTTACAACACATCCCATAACAGCAACTGTTATGTCTTTATCTATATCCTTAACTGCATTTTCAACATCAGATGCAAGTTTTATAAGATTTATTCTTGTTCTTCCGCAAGTAGGACAAGAAACAATCTTGACTCCACCGTATTTACCTATTGATTTAAGAATATCTTTTGCAGCATAGATTTCCTTTATAGGCTCATCAGTAAGTGAAACCCTGATAGTTTCGCCGATTCCGTCACACAATAAGGATCCTATTCCTATTGCAGACTTAATAATTCCCATTCTTTCCGTTCCTGCTTCGGTAACACCAAGATGTAAAGGATAAGTACATTTCTGTGAAAGAAGTCTGTATGCGCTTATAACATTATTGACATCAGATGACTTTATAGAAATAACAATATCATCAAAATCACACTCATTAAGTATCTTTACATGTCCAAGTGCACTTTCAACAAGCGCTTCAGAAGTCGGTGATCCGTATTTTGCAAGAATTTCTTTTTCAAGCGAACCCGAATTAACCCCTATTCTTATAGGAACATTTTTGGATTTACAAGCATCTACAACCGCTTTAACCCTATCCTTATCTCCAATATTTCCGGGATTTATTCTTATCTTGTCTATTCCTGCCGCAACAGATTCAACTGCGAGTCTGTAATCAAAATGAATGTCTGCAACAAGAGGAATATTCACTTTATTTTTAATCGCAGGAATAAGCTTTAAAGCTTCTTTATCCGGTATGGCTGCTCTTATTATATCACAACCTGCCTTTTCGAGAGACATTGCCTGTAAAACACTTCCTTCAACATCATCCGAACGAGTGTTGAGCATTGACTGAATATATATTTTTTCTCCGTTAAGAAAACAATTTCCAACTTTTACAGATTTAATATTTCTCATTTGTCTACACCTTATTTCCCGAATAATTTTAAAATATCATTGAAAGTAGTAAAAATCATAAGTCCGAATAAAAGGAACATTCCTATAGCGCTGATAGTTCCTTCTATCTCGGGTTTGATTTTCTTTTTGATTATAGTTTCTATAATTCTGAAAACAATTTTTCCGCCATCAAGTGCAGGAAATGGTATCAGGTTGAATATACCGACATTTACAGTAATCAAAGACGAAATTGTAAGAACTGTAATCAGATTATTGATAAATGCTTGTTGTGGTGAAATAGCGCTTCCTATAACCGAAACTACTCCTACCGGTCCCGATAAGTCTCTTACACTATATTCTCCGGATATGAGATCAACAAGAGATAGAATTACAATTCTTGAAATATATATCGTCTGATTTACTGTTCTTTCGCAGATATTCACAAATGTCTTATCTTTACCATAAACGGTAAAATCTATAACCATACTTGAATTACCAGATTCATCTGCAATCAAATCAAAAGTAACTCCTTCAAGTTCTACCTTTTCGCCATCTCTCATGACGGCCATATCAAAAACTCCATCTTTATCTTTAGAGAACTGATATAAAATATCCCCGTCGACAAAAACTCTCATTCCATTAACTTCGATAATTCTGTCATCAACCCTAAGTCCGGTTTGTTCGCTCTTGGCTCCTTCGTAAAAATTAGAAACTGTTGTAGATGTTATTTTTCCAGTTTCAAGACAAGTTGTAACAAAAACAAGAACAAAACCAAGCAAAATATTCATTATAGCTCCCGCAAGAAGAATAAGGATCTTCTGCCAGGTCTTTTTATTTTCAAAAGCTCTTTCATCATTTTCTATGTCTTCATCATTTTCAAAC
>JAGAJQ010000190.1 GCA_017828955.1 Oscillospiraceae bacterium | reverse complement strand
TTTAAATCTTAAAAAATTATACGAATTGATGCACTTCATTTATGAATTCTTTGCTTCGAAATCTTTCATAAATGCAACTAACTTCTCAACGCCTTCATTGGGCATTGCGTTGTAGATAGAAGCTCTCATACCGCCAACTGAACGGTGACCCTTAAGGTTTATAAAGCCTGCTTTCTTGGACTCTGCAACAAACTTCGCGTCAAGTTCTTCGTTGCCTGTGATGAAAGGAACATTCATGAGTGAACGGTCTTTCTTTTCAACTGTTCCCTTGAAAAGCTTTGAGCTGTCGAGGAAATCATAGAGGATAGCTGCTTTCTTTTCGTTGTGAGCCTTCATACCTTCAAGGCCACCCATTTTCTTGATCCACTTGAATACCTTGCCGCAGATGTAGATACCATAGCAGGGAGGTGTGTTGTAGAGTGAATCGTTGTCAGCCTGTGTCTTCCACTTGAGCATTGTAGGTGTTCCAGCGAGAACGTCATCTCTGATGAGGTCTTCTCTGATGATAGCGATAACAACACCAGCAGGGCCTATGTTCTTCTGAACACCACCGTAGATAACGCCATATTTTGTAACGTCAACGGGTTCTGAAAGGAAGCATGATGAAACGTCAGCAACGAGATCCTTGCCCTTTGTGTTGGGAAGTTCCCAGAACTTTGTTCCGTAGATTGTATTGTTTTCGCAGATGTAAACATAGTCTGCATCAGCGGGGATATCGAGATCTGAACAATCGGGAATGTATGAGAATGTCTTATCCTTTGATGAAGCAACTGCTACTGCTTCGCCGTACATCTGAGCTTCTTCGTAAGCCTTCTTAGCCCACTGACCTGTTATTATGTAAGCAGCTTTCTTGTTCTTCATAAGGTTCATAGGAACAGCTGCGAACTGCTGTGAAGCACCACCCTGAAGGAAGAGAACCTTGTAGTTGTCGGGGATGTTCATAAGGTCACGGAGATCCTTTTCAGCGTCCTTGATGATTTCATCATAAACTTTTGAACGGTGGGACATTTCCATTACGGACATTCCTGAACCCTTGTAATCGAGCATTTCTTCTGCTGCTTCTCTGAGAACTTCTTCGGGAAGAACAGCGGGGCCTGCGCTAAAATTGTAAACTCTTGCCATTTTAAATAACCTCCAGCTAAAAAAATTAAAAATTTGACATATCAATTATATTACTTTTATGCGATAAAGTCAAGCGTTTTGACATTTGTTTGACAAAAAAACGCCCCAAAAACCGCCATTTGTTTACTTGCACAAAATCGGTAGACTTTTGAAATATATGATAGAAATATTGCATAAAGTTTCTTTGTTGGTTTAGCCTTTATCAAAACCGACAAAAACCGCCCCCAAATGACTGTTCAAGTGTTTATATTGCATAAATCATAAAGGGAATTGTGAATTATTTATTGACCTTTTACGTATATTTATGTATACTTATGGTATCAATTATTTTATGGAGGCGTTTTAACATGTCAGAAGAAATCAGACAGTTTGATCAGGCGGATGTTGAAGCCAATAAGGTTATGTGCATTCTTATGATCATTTTCCCTATTCTCTTTTTCCTCGTTTTCATTGTTGAATCAATGAAGAACTCATCAGTTTCAAAGTTCTATGCAAATCAGGCTCTCATCGTTCTTATCCTCAACATCATTCCTCTCGGAATCACACAGTTAGCAGGCCTTATTTGCCAGATCATTCTCCTCGTTGGCGTTCTCAATGGCTCATATATGCCCATTCCCGTTCTCGGAGAAAAGATCGTTATCCTTAAGTAATTTAATTTAAGTTACATAAAGAAAAAGCTCCCTCATTTTTTGGGGGAGTTTTCTTTTTCCCCCTTTTAAATCGTGATGAAATGTGTTACAATATCTCAAAGGAGATTTTTAAAATATGCTTTATTTCATCGCTTTTTTAGAAGGGATTATTACTTTCATTTCACCCTGCCTTCTCCCGATGCTTCCCGTTTACATTTCATACTTTGCGGGAACGGAAGAAAAGTCCACTAAGAAAACGCTTTTAAATGCCATAGGCTTTGTATGTGGATTTACTCTCGTTTTTGTTCTTATGGGCGCTATGGCAGGAATAATCGGCGGATTTTTTATTAAACACCGCATTGTCGTCAACATAATAACAGGGCTTATCGTCATTCTTTTCGGGCTTTATTTTTTGGGAATAATAAAGATAAATCTTTTTAAGGGAATGAAAACGAACGTCAAAGAAAATATGGGATTTTTCTCGTCACTTCTTTTCGGCGCAGTCTTTTCGATAAGCTGGACACCCTGCGTAGGTGCTTTTTTAGGCTCGGCTCTCGCTCTCGCTTCGAGTGAGGGAAGTGTTTTAAAGGGAATTATAATGCTTCTTTTATACTCAATGGGGCTTGGTATCCCCTTTATCGTAACTGCGATACTCATCGAAAAACTGAAATCCGCATTTGATTTCATCAAAAAGAACTATAAGGTAATAAACATCGTTTCGGGAATTTTTCTGATAATAACGGGGCTTCTTATGGCGACGGGACTTTTCTCGAAACTGACAATACTGCTTTCTTAAAAGGAGGATTTTTATGAACAAAAGAAATGTCATCGTTTTTTCGCTTGTTGCTGTTTTATGTTTTGTAGGGGTTTATTTTCTCTATAACGGATTAACAAAAGATTATAAAGAAAAAGAAACGGAAACTACAACTGTAACTACAACAATCATCGAAGAAGAAAATCCCGCGACAGAAAAAACGCTTTTCTATCCGCAGAACGTTATAAAGGCCGAAGATTTCAAAGCTTATGATATAGACGGAAATGAAGTAAATCTTTCTGACTGTTACGGAAAACCGATTGTACTCAATTTCTGGTCAACCTGGTGTAATCACTGTAAAGTCGAACTTCCGCTTTTTGAAAAGGCTTATAAAGAAAATCCCGATATAACTTTTATTATGATAAATATTACCGCCGCCGATGATATTAAGCTTGTTAAAGAACTTTTAGAGAAAAACGGATATACATTCACTGTATGGCTTGATTCAGACGTCGACGCTACCGCGAAATACGGCGTAAGTTCTATCCCCGCGACATTTTTTATCGACAAGGACGGAAATATCGTAAATCACACAGTCGGAGAAATGGACGAAACCACTCTCGAAAAAAGACTTGAAATGATAAGAGAAAAGTAATAAAAACTCCCCCACAG
>JAGAJQ010000189.1 GCA_017828955.1 Oscillospiraceae bacterium | reverse complement strand
GGCGGCGCTTATTGATTCCTATGCCTTTATAAATACAACAACAATATTTATAGTTGCGAGAAATTCATTCTTTATGAAACTTTTCGCGCAGGAAGAGAATAAAATTTCTCTCATAAAGGTTATAACAAAAGTTCTCGGCAAAAGCTATATAGTAAGAGCGAAAAGCGAGAATAAAGAACTCGAGGATAAGCCCGACAATTACAGAGCGGTCGAACTTCTCGGAAAAGCAAAGGAAAACGGTATCCCGACAGGGACTGAATAAAAAATAAACAATAAATATTTCAAAAGGAGTTTTTAATCATGAAAGTAAGATTACCTCAGGGAATGGGCGGCGGCCCCCAGAATATGAACCAGATGATAAAGCAGGCACAGAAGATGCAGGAACAGATTACAGCTGTTCAGGAAGACATCGAAGGCAGAACATTCACAGCGACAGCAGGTGGCGGAATGATCGAAGTTGAAATGACAGGTAAGAAGACACTTACATCTGTTAAGATCAAGCCCGAAGTTGTTAATCCCGATGATGTTGAAATGCTTGAAGATCTCGTAATGAGCGCAGTAAACGAATGCGTGAAGTCTATCGAAGAAACATCTGAAAAGGAAATGAGCGCTGTAACAGGCGGAGTTTCACTTCCCGGAATTCTTTAATATATGGCAGAAGCATTACCACTTGTTCTTTTAGCTGAACAATTCGCAAGACTTCCCGGAATAGGTATGAAAACAGCACAGCGACTTTCGTATTTCGTTATGTCGATGTCTGATGAAGATGTGAGGGAGTTTGCCGATGCCATCATCAACGCACACGAAAAGGTAGGGCTTTGTTCTGTCTGTCAGAATCTGACCGATAAGGAAGTATGCCCCGTATGCGATGATGTAAGGAGAGACCATAGCATCATCTGCGTGGTTGACGGTCCTAAGGATGTTTCGGCTTTCGAAAGAACAAAAGAATACAACGGCGTTTATCATGTCCTTCACGGGCTTATATCGCCTATCGACAACATCACTCCCGACAGCCTCAAAATCAAGGAACTTTTACAGAGAATCCAGCAGGGCGGAGTTGAGGAAGTGATTATGGCTACCAACCCGACAGTTGAGGGTGAGGCAACAGCCATGTATATTTCAAGGCTTTTAAGACCATTAGGCGTAAAAGTCACAAGACTCGCCTTCGGTCTTCCCGTTGGTGCAAATCTTGAATATGCCGATGAGGTGACGCTTTACAAGGCCCTTGAAAACAGAAACGAAATGTAAAAAACGACAAATACCACACTTTCTACTTCGTTAAACTCGCTCGGAATATCCGCATATTCCGTCGTTCGTTTGCCTTGTATAAAGATGTGGTCTTTTCGTTTTTATGTAAAAGCAAAGAAATCTTACCCGTCTTTCTTTGTCAGCACTCCTCGCAGTACCCTCGTACAGCGTCGTCGTGCTTTCTTGAAATACGGGTAATCTTTTGGTTTTTATGTGATTATTGCTTTGTATAAAGATATAAAAAAGGACAACCGAAAGGTTGTCCTTTTTGCTTATTCAAGTTCAAATGCGCCGGTGTAGAGCTGATAATACGTGCCCTTTTCGGCTATCAGTTTGTCATGGTCGCCGCGCTCGATAATCTCGCCGTGGTCAAGCACCATGATAACAT
>JAGAJQ010000021.1 GCA_017828955.1 Oscillospiraceae bacterium | reverse complement strand
TCTTTATCATATCACGGCTTCCGCAGATAATATCAACGGGGGTTGTTATCTTTTCAAGTTCAGAAAAACTGATGTTGGGTTCTGTAATCATCATTTTATAGTTTTCTGATTTTGTAAGAAAATAGATTATCTTGAAAAGAATAAGCCACTTTGTTTTTATCCCATGAGGGTTTATATTTACACCGCTGACTATCGCCCTTTCGAGCAGATCGGGATGTTTTATACAGAGAAGAAGTGCTACAATTCCGCCGTCGCTGAAACCATAGACAACGGGCTTTTTGATATCAAATCTCTTTATAAAACGATATACATCGTGCGCAATATCATCATAGTGTATTTCTAAAACAGGGGAACTCTGACCGTGTCCTCTCGTGTCGATAGCGTAGACTGTGAATTTTCGTTTCAAAACTTCTATCGCTTCGTTGAATATTTCGTGACTTTCTCCGTTTCCGTGGAGAAGTATGAGAGGTTCGCCTTCGCCTGTTTTTTCGTAATACAGTTCTACATTTCGAGTTTTAAAAAACATCTCATTCTTCCGTTTCTTCGTTTCTTGTTATGCTTTCTGATAAATTTTCCATTCTTTTATCGAGTTCTGCCGCAGCCTCAGCACATTCACGCAGTTCTCTCTCGATAAATTCTGTAACGAGAACATCTTTCTTATAGCGGATTTTATGTTCAAGGCTTGCCCACCAATCCATAGATATTGTTCGAAGCTGAACTTCAACCTTCATCGGTTTCTTTTCATCATGTAGAAAGATAGGTATCTCAACTATGAGATGAAGACTGCGGTAGCCGTTTGGTTTGGGGTTTTTAATATAATCCTTTTTCTCTATGAGAGTTATATCGTCCTGACGCAAAAGTGCATCACAAAGCATATAGATATCTGAAGGAAATCCGCAGATTATTCTCACTCCCGCAACATCACGGATATTTTCTTCGATACTTTCAACAGTCATAGGAAGCCCTTTTCTGTCGAGCTTTTCGGCAATACTCTCTATCGATTTGAGTCTTGTCTTTATCGACTCTATGGGGTTGCGGTCGTATTCCAACGAAAGTTCTTCATTAAGAACGCGGAATTTAGTTTCAACCTCCATAATAGCACATCGAAAATACGCCATAAGTTCTCTTAAAGGCGCTGTATATTCTCTGAGTTCGTTGCCAAGAAGAGCAAGGCTTGAGCCTGTCCATTTTTTATCATAAGTTTTTATTTTTTTATCTTCCATTGTTTATACCCTCTCTTTCGGGGGAATACTCATTTCGTACATTATACCACAAAAACCCATTTATTTCAATATAATTCTCACGCAAAGAAAAAGTAAATTTTTTCTTTTGTATTGAATTTGAAAAAATCTTATGATATAATCCTTTTAATAAATTATTTTTTCAAAGGAGGATAATCCTATGACAATAACAAATGATATAAGATATATCGGCGTTAACGACCGTAAAATCGACCTTTTCGAAGGTCAGTATAAAGTTCCCAACGGAATTTCATACAACTCCTATGCGATTATTGATGACAAAATCGCTATTATGGATACTGTTGACGCTAATTTCACTCACGAATGGCTTGATAACATCCGCGACACCTTAGGCGAAAGAAACCCCGATTATCTCATTGTTCAGCATATGGAACCCGACCATTCGGCAAACATAATGAACTTTGTAAAAGCATATCCCGATGCAAAAATCGTTTCATCGGCAAAAGCCTTTGCTATGATGAAAAACTTTTTCGGAACGGATTTTGCGGATAAGAACATAACTATCGGCGAAGGAGATACCCTTTCTCTCGGAAATCACACTCTGACTTTCGTTACTGCACCTATGGTTCACTGGCCCGAAGTAATCGTTACTTATGATTCATATGACAAGGTTCTTTTTTCTGCTGACGGTTTCGGAAAATTCGGTGTTCCCGATGAAAGCGATGACTGGGCGGACGAAGCAAGAAGATACTATATCGGCATTGTAGGAAAATATGGTGCACAGGTAAATGCTCTTCTTAAAAAAGCGTCAGGGCTTGATATTAAGACTATCTGTCCCTTACACGGCCCTGTTCTCAAAGAAAATTTAGGATATTATATCGGTCTTTACTCTACATGGGCATCATATCAGCCTGAAAAAGAGGGCATCTGCGTAGCATACACATCCGTTTACGGAAACACAAGAAAGGCAGTTATGAAACTTGTTGATGACCTTAAAGCAAAGGGTTGTCCCTCTGTTGCGGTTTATGATCTTGCAAGATGTGATATGTCCGAAGCGGTTTCGGACGCTTTCCGCTATAACAAGCTCGTTCTCGCGACAACAACATATAACGCAGAAATCTTCCCCTTTATGAGAGAATTCATAAATCATCTCACAGAAAGAAATTTCTCAAACAGAACAGTTGCCCTTATCGAAAACGGAAGCTGGGCGCCGATGGCAACAAAGGTTATGAAATCAATGTTTGAAAAATCGAAGAACATAACCTTTACAGAAAACACAGTAAAAATCCTTTCAGCGCTTTCGGAAGAAAGTTCGGCATCGCTTTCAGCGCTTTCGGACGAACTCTGTATGGAATATCTTGCGCAGAAGGGCGAAGATGTTGACAAGAATAATCTTTCAGCACTTTTCAACATAGGTTATGGTCTTTATGTTATAACATCAAACGACGGCAAAAAGGATAACGGACTTATAGTAAATACTGTTACTCAGGTTACAAACACACCGAACAGAATTGCCGTTACTATAAACAAAGAAAACTATTCTCACCACGTTATAAAGCAGACGGGAAAGATGAATATAAACTGTCTTTCAACCGACGCACCTTTCGCTGTTTTTGAAAAGTTCGGTTTTGTAAGCGGAAGAAATACAGACAAGTTCGAGGGTTGCACACCTCTTCGTTCTGATAACGGGCTTATCTTCTTACCACGCCATATAAATTCATTCCTTTCTCTCGAAGTTGAACAGTATATCGACCTTGACACACACGGAATGTTTATATGCAAGGTGACCGAAGCGAGAGTTATTTCTGACAAGGAAACAATGACATACACCTATTATCAGGAAAATGTCAAGCCTAAGCCTCAGACAGAAGGCAAAAAGGGATATGTCTGCAAGATCTGCGGATATGTCTATGAAGGCGAAAATCTCCCCGATGACTTCATCTGTCCTCTCTGTAAACACGGAGTTGCAGATTTTGAAGAAATAAAATAAACTTAACTAAACGGAGGTATTATTTATGAAAAAGTATGTATGTGACGCTTGCGGATGGGTTTATGACGAAGAAAAGGGCGCTCCCGAACTCGGAATTGCACCCGGAACAAAATTTGAAGATTTACCCGATGATTTTGAATGTCCTCTCTGCGGTGTCGGAAAAGATATGTTCTCTGAAGAATAAAAATAACCCCGTAGTCACTATGGCTACGGGGAATTTTTATATTATAACGCTCTCACCCGATGAGAGATAGAAAAGGTTATCCATATATTTTTTCATAAAATTGTATTGTTCTTCTCCTGTGCAGTGACAGGTGTAGAAGGTTGTTTTATATGATGAAAGTATTTCGGCATATTCCTTTAATTTTTCATCAAGAGGAAGTTTTGAAAAATGAAATCCGCCTATTAAAACATCGGGCGAAAACCACTCTGCTATATTTAAAATCCCCTTATGCGAACATCCGCTGATGAAGACTTTCTTATCGTTCTCTTCAATTAAAAGATAATGTTCGTGGATAAAATCGTCGGGGTGAAATTTATCTCCCTTTTTCTTTTTAAGACCGAAACTTCCGAGGTCGTATTTCTTCTCTCTGTCGTTACAGGAATAAAGCGAAAGACCTTTTTCTATTTCATAGAAATCATCCGTTAAAACGATACGGGAACTTTCAGAAAGCGATTTATCAAGACCTATATATTTTTCCGTTCCGTTATAATAATCGCCGAACGCGTTTTTATTCATATAGACTTTCGCTTTGTTGTTAAGCGTCAAGAACTTTAATAGTCCACCTCCGTGGTCGTAATGCCCGTGTGATAAAACGGCGATGTCTACGGACGAAAGGTCGATAGAAAGTTTTTCTGCGTTTTCTGAAAAAAGGTCTGTCTGACCCATATCAAAAAGAATGTTATAATTTTCTGTTTCTATGAAAAGAGAAAGACCGTGTTCAGCGCCTATATTCTCTTTTCTCGATATATTTTCAACCAAAGATGTTATCTTCATAAACTCACTTCCCTTATGCTTCATTATATATCTTTTCGGGGTAAGTAGCAATGTTTATTTTTGTTAATATCGGTTAACTAAACGCCGTAGTTGCCCGTAAAAGAAACGTTTTTGTAAAATTATTCCAATTCGATTATTGTATTCATAAATTTTTCATATACTATATTGTGCAAATTCCCTATTTTATTTTAAATTTGCTCTGTTTAATTGACTAAAATGTAACAAAGTGATAAAATTAAATTGTATAAATCTATCTGAAAAGGAGTTCTTTTTATGATTAATGTTATAGCAGATAAATGTATCGGTTGTAATGCCTGCATAAGAGTATGTCCTGTTCCAAATGCAAACCGTTATGACGGTAAGGTTGTTCATGTCAATGATGATAAATGTATTCGTTGCGGAGAGTGTGTAAAGAACTGTCAGCACGGTGCACGTTATTATACAGACGGTCTCGAAGAAATGATGAGACTTATAAAAACAAAGAAAGTTTCTCTCGTTGTTGCTCCCGCTATCAAGACAGCGATGGACGGCAAATGGAGACACGTTCTTCAGTGGCTTAAGGATATGGGTGTAAACGAAGTTTACGACGCATCTTTCGGTGCGGATATCTGTACATATCTTCATCTTGAATATGTTAAGCAGAATCCCAACGCAAAGATTATTTCACAGCCTTGTGCTGCAATTGTAAACTATGCTGAAAAACATAAACCCGAACTTCTCCCTAAGCTTTCACCCGTTCATTCTCCTCTTCTCTGTACAGCGGTTTATGTCAAGAAATACCTTGGCAACCACGATACACTCATAGGTCTTACACCTTGTATCGCAAAGGGCGATGAATTCGCAAACACAGGTTACATAAGCCTCAATGTTACATTCAGAAGACTTATGGAATACATAGAAGAAAACCACATCACTCTCGGTAAGGGACACAGCCCATTCGAATTCTCAAAGGCAAGAGGATTTGATGGTGCTTTCTATCCTATCCCCGGCGGACTTAAGGAATGTCTTAAAGTTTTCGCACCCGACCTTTCTGTTACAACATCAGAAGGTGTTCAGAAGATTTATGAAGACCTTGACACATACCTCGAAACAAGTCCCTCAAAACTTCCCACAGTTTACGACGTTCTCTCTTGTGAATTCGGTTGTAACTCAGGTGCGGGCGCTATCGAAAAGTTCGATATGTTCAACTCATATGACATTATGATGAAGGTCAAGGGATTCGCCGCAAAGAACAAGAAGAACGAAAGATTCCACACAAAGATTTTCAGAGACCTTGAACTCAAGGACTTTATAAGAACATATCAGAACAGATGCACAGACAAACTTCCCACAATGCACGAACTCGATCCTGTATTCAACAGTATGGGTAAGTTTACAGATTCAGACCGTCATATCGACTGTCACGCTTGTGGATACAAGTCTTGTAAGCACATGGCTATGAGCATCTACGCAGGAAACAATACACCCAATAACTGTATTATGTTCGAAAAGCAGCAGATGCAGGATATGAAGGCAAGACTTGAAGCAAGACACGGAAAGCTTCAGGATTCTGTTACACAGATTCACGATTCACTCGAATCACTCACAGAAAAGATTCAGCCTATTGCTGAAAACGCAATTGGAAACTCAGCTAAGAACGAAAGCATCAAGTCGGATATGGCTGTTATCAACAGAGATATCGCTAATGTATACGACCGTGCTGGTGGAATCGCTGAAGCCGTTAAGAAGATAAGCACAGGCATCAACGAATACACAGAAATCTTAGGACAGATTTCGGGAATTTCAGACCAGACAAACATTCTTGCTATCAACGCTTCAATCGAAGCTGCAAGAGCAGGTCAGTATGGTAAGGGATTTGCGGTTGTTGCTGATGAAGTAAGAACTCTCGCAGTCAAGTCTGCTGAAACTCTTGCTGAAGCTAAGGCAAGAACAGATGAAATCCTTTCAAGCGTTACAGAAATCAAGAACTCTTCAGACGCTATCATCGGTGAAGTTACAAATACAAAGGAAAATGTATCAAATACCGACAGAGCGGTTGAAGCGCTCAACGCAAGCTCACAGCTCATAAGCGACAGCGTTTCAGAAATAACAGCGGTTATCGAAGAACTCAACGCAGTTGCTGCAGAACTTGTAAAATCATAACCGCGTGGTCGCAAAGAACATATCGTAACGGGCTTTGTTATAAAAATAAATTTGTGGCTCGGCAACGAAGATTTTCTGTATTTCAATAAACAAATCAAGGGTATCGGTTTTTCCGATACCCTTTCTTTTTGTGTCATTTTTCATAAATTTAAGAAGAAATCTTCTCTCTATCAATCATTGAAAATAAAGGCTTCGTATGGTATAATTTTCTTGATATACTATTCTTTTTCAGGGAGGATTTTAAAAATGTCAGATAAACTTATTTCGGTAGTGATTCCTGCTCATAACGAAGAAAAACAGATCGCAAAATGTCTTTGTTCGATAAGAACAGCGTCTATGAAACTCCCCGAAGGTTCGGTTGAAACGGTTATCATCGCTGACCGTTGCACAGACAGAACAGAAGAAATCGCAAAGGATTTCGATTGTCTTGTTGTAAAGAATAATAACGAAATGACACTTTCAGCGCTCATAAATATGGGTGTTCTCGTTGCATCGGGAAAAATTCTTCTTATCCTCTCCCCCGATTGCAGAATATCGGATTATACACTCATTGAAATTCATCAGATGCTTAAAACAAGAAGATACATCGGCGGAGGAATGTTTGAAAAGCCCGAAAGATTATCTCTTGGAATTGTAGCTTCCTCGGTTTATGAAACAGTTCTGAGTCTTCCTGAGATGATGAGAAAGAAGTCACCCGTTTTCTATCAGTCATTCTGGTGTCTTAAAAAAGTATTCAACGAAATGGGTGGTTTTAACGAAACTTTAACAGAAGACTGTTTTGCGGATTTTGTAAAGCGTCTTAAAGTTTACGGCGAATCTGTCGGAAAGAAATACACCCTTTTACAGTGCTCAACTCTTTCACGCTCAACAAGAAGATTTGACATAAACGGCGACTGGTATCCCATAAAAGAAAACCCCTATGTCAAAAAGGCTATGGAAAAAATGAAAGGATAGTTTTTATGAACATTCTTGTTATAAACGGCTCTCCTAAGGGGAAAAACAGCATAACTTTACAGACATCACTTTTTCTCGAAAAACTTGCCGACAGATATGATTTCGATTTTATTCACGTTGGTCAGAGAATAAAATACTATGAAAACAATATGCAAGAAGCGGTTTCCAAGATAAAGAATGCCGATCTTATCATCTTTTCATACCCTGTTTATACATTCATCGCACCCTCGCAACTTCATCATTTCATAAACCTTATGAAAAACTGCGGTGAGGATTTCAGTGGAAAAATCGTTACACAGATTTCAACATCAAAGCATTTTTATGACACTACTGCACACCGTTATATCGAAGAAAACTGTTTCGATATGGGTATGAATGTCATAAAAGGGTTCTCGGCGGATATGGACGACCTTACTACCAAAAAAGGTCAGAAAGAGGCTATTGCATTCTTTAAACACGTCTTATGGTGTGCAAGAAACGCTGTTTTTGAAAAAATCCCCGATAAAAAAGAATACTCAGAGAAAAATTATACTCAGATAAGAACCAAGAATTATATCGCCAAAAACGGAACTGTTGCCCTTGTATGCGATGTTTCCGAAGATGACGAAAGACTTATCTCGATGATAGAGGATTTCAAGAATAAATGTCCTTATGAGATAAAAGAAATCAACATAAGAAACTTTGCATTTTCGGGCGGGTGCCTCGGTTGCTTTAACTGTGCTACCAACGGAAAATGTATCTATAAAGACGGTTTTGACAAACTTCTTCGTGATGAAATTCAGTCGTCAGACGCGATAGTTTATGCCTTTTCAATAGAGGATCACTCTATGGGCTGGCGTTTTAAAATGTATGACGACAGACAGTTCTGCAACGGACACAGAACCGTTACCGAGGGCACTCCTTTCGGATATATAGTAAACGGCGATTACGAAAACGAAGAAAATTTAAAAACAATCATAGTGGGCAGAAGCGAAGTAGGACACAACTTCTTAGCGGGTGTGGGTTATACCCCCGAAACTCTGTCTGATATGATTAAAAGACTTGATTATGCTATCGAAAATAAACTCGTTCTTCCGAGAAATTTCTATGGTGTCGGCGGAATGAAGATTTTCAGAGATTTAATCTGGGTTATGCGTGGGCTTATGAAAGCCGATCACGAATTCTATAAAAAGCACGGCGTTTACGATTTCCCGCAGAAACAGACAGGCAGAATGCTTGGAATGTGTCTTGTCGGCGAGGTTATGAGAAACCCGAAACTCAAGGCAAAAATGAACGGCAAAATGACCGAGGGAATGCTTATGCCATATAAAAAAGTTTTTGATAATATGGACAAACGCAGAAAAAACAAGAAATAAAAAATCAGGATACCTTTAAAGTAAGGTATCCTGTTATTTTTTTATTCAGAAGCAGGAAGCGCGTATTTTTCTGAGTTTGTTTTGAATTTCTTCTGGAAATACTCGTCCGACTGTTTTATCATATTGAGATATTCATGGTTTTCAAGGCTGTTTGTTTTAAGCTGGATCATACAAACAGCAATGTTTGAACAATGGTCGGCAACTCTTTCAAGGTTAGTTAAAAGATCTGAGAAGATAAAGCCGAGTTCAAGTGTACACTGATTTTTCTGAAGTCTTGCAACGTGACGTGATTTGAGTTCTATTCTCATTCCGTCGATAACTTCTTCAAGAGGTTCAACCTTTTCAGCAAGGTGAAGGTTTCCTGTTTCGAACGCCTTTACTGTCATTTCAAGGATATCTGAAACTGCAGAGTAGAGAACCTTGAGTTCTTCAACCGCCTTATCAGAGAATACTATGTTCTTTTCTCTGAGTTCTGTTGCTGTTGTAATAAGGTTTACTGCGTGGTCTGAAATTCTTTCAAAGTCTCCTATGGCATGAAGAAGCATTGAAACTGTGTTACTGTCTTGAACAGTTATGCTTCGGCTTGAAAGTTTTACAAGATATGTTCCGAGTTTGTCTTCATAGCTATCTATGATACCCTCGTTTGTAATAACAAGTTTTTCTTTTTCTTCATCGTATTCATCATCAGAAAGAAGCTCTAATGCCATCTTTATTGTTTTTTCAGAAAGCTGACCCATCTTTATTGTGAGGTTACGACAGTGTTCGATAGCCACACCGGGAGTGCTGAGAAGTCTTTCGTCGAGAAGCTGGATCTTTTCTGTTTCATCTTCTTTATCTCTGATAATCTTATAAGCGAGTTTTTCGAGAAGATTTGTAAAAGGAATAAGAACTAAAGTTGTTGAAAGGTTAAAGATTGTATGTACAAGTGCAATATTGAATGTTGTTACTGATTCATCAACAAATGCAAAATGTAAGAATGAATCAAGTGTATAGAAGACAACAAGGAAAAGAACTGTTCCTATAACATTGAATACAAGGTGAACAACCGCAACGCGCTTTGCGTTTTTGTTAGCACCGATACTTGAAAGGATAGCTGTGATACAAGTTCCTATATTCTGACCGAGAATGATAGGAAGTGCTGAACCGAATGTTACCATTCCGTTTGTGGATAGCATCTGAAGCATACCGATTGACGCCGCTGATGACTGGATAATCGCTGTAAGTATTGCACCTGCTAAAACGCCGAAAACGGGATTGCTGAACATTACAAAGATTTCTGCAAATTCTTCGTTTGTTGAAAGAGGCTCAACCGCATTACCCATTGTTGTCATACCGAACATAAGGATAGCAAAACCTATGAGAATTCCGCCAACGTCTCTTTTCTTTCCCGATTTTGCACACATAATGAGGATAACACCTATGAGTGCTATAATTGGTGAGAATGATGTTGGTTTTAAAAGCTTTATGAATATACTGTCGCCTTCGATACCGACAAGGCTGAGAAGCCATGTTGTGATTGTCGTTCCGATATTGGCACCCATAATTACGGGGATTGTCTGCGCGAGTCGCATAAGACCAGAGTTTACGAAACCGACGAGCATAACTGTTGTCGCTGATGATGACTGAACAACCGCTGTTACGAATGCACCGAGTGCAAGTCCTAAAAATCTGTTGGATGTGAGTTTCTCAAACATCTTTTCAAGTCTTCCGCCTGCGAGTTTTTCGAGTTTTTCGCCCATATACTTCATTCCGAAAAGGAACATAGCAAGTCCGCCCAAAAGACTTATAATAGAAAAAATATCCATATCTTTTTCCTCTTTTTCTTTACCGTTTCTTTACTTACAAGTAAAGTATAACTGATTTCTTGTTAAAAATCAAAAGGATTTTATTAAAAAAATCAAATTTGTATAAAGGCACATAGTAAGGTAAAATTTGTGTCGATAAATTAGACAGTTTAGGCAAATGCCGTTTATCTTCTTCCTATTCCGCCTGCGCCTCTTTCGATAGCAACAACGCCTGTTCTTACCATTTCAAGAATTCCGAAAGGTTCTATAAGTGCTTTGAAATTCATAAGTTTTGCGCCCCAGTCGGAAATTTCAAGCGTTACCGTTTCGGGTGTAACATCGATAATCTTAGCACCCGTAACTTCGGTTATGCTTTTAAGTTCGGATAATTTATCGGGTGTACAGGAAATTTTGACAAGCCATAATTCTCTTGAAATGAGTTGTTCCTGATCAAGCGACTGAACTTTTATTACATCAACAAGTTTATTGAGCTGTTTTGCAAGTTGTTCTACATCGTGTTCGTTACCGTCAGCAACAATAGTAACTCTCGAAATATCGGGATTATCGGTTATTCCAACGGCAAGGCTGTCGATATTAAAGCCTCGTCTTGAGAAAAGACCTGTTATTCTTGAAAGAACACCCGCAGTATTTTCAACGAGAACAGAAATTGTATGTTTCATAAATTCTCCTTACTCCGTTCTGCAAAGGATTATAAAAGGTTCTTTCGCAGAAAGGAAATCGTCAAGCATTTTGTCTATATCACTTTCTTCGTCAACAAGCGCTGACTTTATTCCGTAAGCTTCGGCAAGTTTAAGATAATCGGGACTTCCGTCGAGAGAAACGGCAAATTCCTTTAAATTTTTAGCCTTCTGATAATCCCTTACCATTCCGAGTGATGAGTTATCGGCAATAATTATCTTAACAGGAATATTATGTTGTTTTATTGTTGCAAGTTCCTGCAAGGACATCTGAAAAGCACCATCGCCTATAAAAGCAACAGTATCTTTTCCCGACGCAAGATAAGCGCCTATCGACGCAGGAAGTGCATAACCCATTGTTCCCATTCCGCCCGATGTAAAAAATCTCGCACCCTTTTTAAGCGAAACATTGTTAGCGGCAGTTATGAGGTGATTTCCTACATCAGAAACAAAAATTCCGCCCTCTGAAAGTTTTTCCGAAACTCTCTTGACAAGCTTTTCTGCAAGAGTTTTATCTTTATTATCTTCCTTTTTTGTTGTCCATAAAGGAACATCTCTTTCTGAAACAACATCATAAAGCGCTGAAAGAATATTCTTTACATCGCCTACAACGGGAATATCTGAGGTGAGGTTTTTTCCGATTTCTGCAGGGTCTATGTCTATATGTATGATCTTTGTTGTCTTTTCGATAAAGGTCGGGGATTTTACCGCCCTGTCCCCTACTCTCGCGCCGACAAAGAGTATGAGGTCACATTTATTGACAGCGATGTTCGCTTCTTCTTTTCCGAATCTTCCTATCATTCCAAGGTTTCTTTCGTCTTCTGTAGGCAGAGAACCTATTCCCATCATAGTTGTAACTATGGGTGCTGAGATTTTTTCGGAAAGTGCATAAAGTTCTTCTGTAGCGTCTGAAAGCAGAACTCCCCCACCTGTGCAGATAAGTGGTCTTTTCGCTTCTGCTATCGCTTCAGCGCAACGCTTTAACTGAAGTTTGTTTCCCTTTGTTGTGGGTTTATATCCTCTTATAGAAAGTTTTTCGGGATATTTGAAATCAATTTCTTCTTCGGCAATATCTTCGGGGATATCTATCAAAACAGGGCCTTTTCTGCCCGTTCCCGCAAGGATAAAAGCCTCTTTGAAAATTTTAGGAATAGATGCCGCATCTTTAACGAGAAAACTATGCTTTATAAAGGGTTCTGAAGCACCCGTTATATCGGCTTCCTGAAAAACATCACGGCCTATCTGGTCGCTTGAAACCTGTCCCGTTATGAAAACAACGGGAATGCTATCCATATAAGCGGTTGCTATCGCTGTCAAGAGGTTTGTAGCGCCGGGCCCCGATGTTGCTATACAAACGGCAGGGGTATTATTTACCCTTGCGTAGCCGTTTGCGGCGTGTCCTGCGTTTTGTTCGTGTCTTACAAGAATATGCTTTATACCCTCTTTTTCAATAGCCTCATAGACAGCACAAATAGCCGCCCCCGGATATCCGAAAACGGTAGTTATATTCTCTTTTTTAAGACATTTCGCTACTGCCTCTGCTGCTTTCATAGCGTAGTTCTCCTTTTTTAATATAGTCATAGTCACATATATTATATAATGAAAAGGTATTTTAGTCAATGGAATATATTTTTTGTTTGCAAAATACGACAAAAAAGTGTATAATATTATTATGAGATTTTTTAGGAGGATTTGGCTTGAAAAAGTTTTTATCATTTCTCCTCGTTTCCGTCATACTTTTAATGAGCGGATGTACGAGTGAAATTGAATATAATATGCCGACAGAAACGCCTAAGGCTTATCCTGTTGTTATAGGCGAAACTGTCTTTAAGGAAGAGCCTATGTCTGTTGCTTCTTTATCGCCTGCGGTAACAGAAATGATTTTCGCTTTGGGTTACGGTGACAAACTCGTTGCAAGAAGTAAATACTGCGATTATCCCGAAATCGTTACGAAAAGAACAAGCATCGGAAGTTCTGTAAAACCTTCAGTTGAAACTATACTCAACATAAAACCCGATATTCTGATAACGCAGAGCCCCATAGCGAAAACCGACAGGGACAAAATCGAAAAAGGCGGAACGAAAATCGTCATCATCGAAACTCCCCATAATTTTGAAGAACTTTACAACTGTTACCGTGATATAGCGGCGGTTTTAGGCGGAAATTTAACCGCAAAAGCAAAAGCCGATGAATGTATGAATTCCCTTGCGGTAAGGCTTTCGAATATAAAGGGAGATGGCACATTCGCTTATCTTATGACCTATGATTACGGTACGGCAACGGGCGACACCTTAGCGGGTGAAATACTTTCTTATTTCGGAGAGAATGTTGCCGCAGAACACGAAAAATACAACATCTCACCCGAGGAACTTATAGAAAAGCAACCCGAAACGGTTGTTCTTTCGGAAGGGATAACGATAGACGGTTTTGATGCTGAAATTTCAGAACTTAACGCTGTTAAAAGCGGAAGGGTAATCTATATCGACAGTTCTTGTTTCGAAAGACCTACCGCAAGACTTATCGAAGAGTTTGTTACATCTTTTGCGCAGAAAGTAAACTCTCTCCCTGAAATGAAAGATTTTTCGACAGAAGTCTCCGAAGAAACGCCCGAGGAAGAATAATTTCAGGCTTTACAAAAAAATTCAGTTATGATATAATACTCTTTGCGGATATTTTTCCGCAGAGATAACGAGGTGTGGCTCAGTTTGGTAGAGCGCTACGTTCGGGACGTAGAAGCCGCAGGTTCGAATCCTGTCACCTCGACCAGTCAAAGAGCCTCAACACGCCATTTGCGTAGTTGAGGTTTTTCTTTTTATTGACATTTTTTTCTTGTATAGTATAATAGAAACGGGTACTTTATTAAAAAAGCAAGGGGGAAAACTATGTTCTGGCTATTTTTAATTCTGGCGTGGCTTATAGCGCCTATCGTGCTTACAATTCTTTATGTTGTTGCGCTTAATGAAAAATCCGCTCTCAAAAAAGAAGTTTCTTTTCTTAACCAACAGATAAACGAACTTCGTTCTAAGATTTCAAAAATAAGTACAGGGGAACATATTCCTGATAAAAACGACATTACTCCTGTCGTTTCGGAAACTAAACCTGTTCCAGAAACCACTTCTGCCCCTGCTTATCAGTATAGTAATTTCTATAAAAATCCCGATACCGAACAGGCTACTAAAAAACAAAATATTCCTGCACCTATGACTGAAAAGGTTGTTGCAGAAAAAGTTTCCGAAGTAAAACCTGTTGTTAAAACAGAAAAGGCTGTTCCCGAAAAGAAAACAAGCGCTATGAGTATTATTTTGATCCTCGGTGCACTCTTCCTCTGCCTTTCGGGATTTATCTTTGCGGCGGCAACCTGGGGTGTTTTAAACACATTCTTCAAAACAGTTGTTCTTCTTTCGTTCTCAGCATTCTTCTTCGGTATGCATTCATTCACTGAAAGAAAGCTCAAACTCGTTCAGACAGGCCGTATTTTCTACATAATCGGAAGTTTCTTCTTGCCTGCGGCATTTGTTGCGGCTGGAATACTCGGTGTTTTCGGTGAATATCTGTCGTTCTCGGGCGATGGTTGTCTGCTTATGACGGCAATAACGACATTCAGTTTCTGCATTCCTTTCTTTAAAGGTGCACACGATTATAAAAGCAAGATTTTTGCCTCAGTTTCACATTACAGTTTTTCGATAACGGTTTTTCTTCTGCTTTTACATTTCATTCCAAGGGCAGATGTTGCAATACTTGTAAACGCAGTTTATTCGTTCGTTATAATAATTACAGAACCCTTAGTCAAAAAGTTATATAACAAACTTTTCGGCGAAGAAAACGTATTCTCGGCGATATACAGTTATTTCACAATAATAAGCGTTACTATTCTTTCTCTTCTTTCAAACTTTATATTCATTGAAGAAACAATGAACATTGTGACACTTATAGCGTTCGCAATTTATGCTATAACCTTCCTTACAAAGACAGTCTTTGAAAAGAACGGAATGTTATCTGTTTCTCTCTTTGCGGTATTCATAACAATATCACTCTTTACAGGATTTGACCCTGACACTTTCTCATCTGTAATACTTATAATAGCAACAACCGCAGTTATCTATGGCGTTCTTTCGTTTATGGGAATATTCCCCGAAGAAATGCAAAAGATACTTAAATATTTCGGAATTTTCGTTGCCTCGTCAGCAGGAATTCTCGCGGCTATCGATGTTATAATCTGCCTTGCGGGAGAAGAAACCCCATCACTCACAACTGTCATTTCTTCATTTATGATAACAGCAGAAATGCTTATACTTTCTCTCCGCCATAAAACAGATACTCTTAAATCACTTACATTTGCTTCTTTTATATGGTTTATAGTAAGCTTTATCCTTTTCTTTGAACTCAACTTCATAGGAAGCCTTATTATTCCGTTTATTGTAGTTTTGGCTTATTATTTCCTTACAAGTATTACATCGCTTAAAAACGTTTTAAAATCCCAATATGCAAACGACATTATTTTTGGAATATTCACACTCATATCTTCATTCATAGCAACAACAAGCGATACTGCATCAAGATTTATTTCAATAGCAATTCTCATAATATCAGCGGTATCTATGGTTATCTGCAACAGAGGAAAAATCGCAGTTGTATTCTGTCCGATATTCACTTTCCAACTTGCGTTACCTATCTTCACACTTACATCTTTCTCTTATGATATAGATGTTTCAAACCTTGGAATATCAATAGTATTGGTTCTTTTCTGCATAATGGCATCGGCTTTCCTCTTTATCCCCAAAGCAAAGGATTATGCAGTTTCTTACGGCATTTCACTTCTTGCGGTAATACCGATATTCTTTATCTCCTTCCTGTTATGTAAAGACGCAAGTTTCATTCCGCTTATTTTCGTTATCGGATACACTGTTGTTTTATTTATAAAACACTCTCTCCCGAATGGAAAATACGGTGATGTCAACCTCATAAACGGTGCTGTTCTTTTAACATCGCTTGTAATGGGAGTTGAATTCCTCGATGGTGCCGCATTTGTATTCTGTTTCCCTGCCATTGTGATGATGGTTATATTCGCTTTTTCATTACTTTCTGCAATGCACAAAGCGTTCCCGAATGTAAACAGACCTATTCAGAAATTCTTATGGTTCTCTCTTCCTGTTATGAGTTCTGTTCTTATGATTTCGGGTTGTGCAGCTGATGAACTGTCAATCGTTATTTTCGGAGCAATTCTTCTTATATGCGCAGGAGTTACATCGCTTTTCGGAAAGAATACCTTAAACCTCATTCCTCCCATTATCATACTTCCGATTGTGGTTTATGAATTATGTGCGGCAGAAATGCTTATCATTTCCTCTCATAATTCTCGTTCTCGCAGGACGTCTGCTTTTCAGAGAAAAGCTTTTCGATAAAACTAATTCAGATGTTTTCTCGATAGGTGCATTTTTACCCGTTATTATATTCTTTTTCAGTGAACCCAACGATATGATGGGCTGGATCGGAATTCTGGTTTTAGCACTTCTTATCTTAAACCTTATCAGAAAAGAACATAGTCCTATCTCAAACAAGATACTCATAACCGTTTCGGGAATTTTCATCTTCCCGATTGTCTGGTTCCAGCCTTTTGTGGAAATTCCCGAACTGATAAGCGTTCAGTTCTCACTTCTTCCTGTATTGTTCTATTGTGTTCTCATAAAGTTTATATGGAAAGATTATCCCAAAGCAACAGATACCTTCGCATTTATTTCAGCGATTGTATCGCTTGTTATCCTCTTTATAGCGTCGTTTATATCGGGAGCAAGTTTCGACGCTGTATTTATAGGAGTTCTTCTTTTCGTAATGCTTATCGTTTCATTTATTATAAAGAAAAAACGTTGGTTCGTTCTTTCGGTAAGTTCAATGGTCGTTTCGGGAATACTTCTCAGTTTCGGTCAGAAAGACAGCATAGCGTGGCTTATCTACCTTGCTCTTGCGGGGGTAATTCTCATCGCTATGGGACTTGCAAATGAAATGAAAAAACAACAACTCAAAACAGGCGAAGAAACAAAACTCAGCAGATTTATGTCGGACTGGACATGGTAAAATAAAAACAAAATCCCCGTTGCCTTTATGACAACGGGGATGATTTTTTATGTAGTTATCTTAAATTTCAATTCCGTTCTTTTTCATTACTGCCTTTAAAATCATTGGCTGGAAGATGAAACTGAGAATAAAGCCAACAAGAAGACTTACTGCGAGTGAACGTGGCCATACTTTAATGAACACAGGCTTTCCTGCTGTCATTCCTTCGATAGCGCCACTAAGTTCGCCCATACCCTTCTTCATTTCGCCGATAGCTGCTTTCTGTTCGTTAAGACCTTCTTCCATTCCCTTACGCTGAGGAGCATCTGCGGGGATAGATGCAAGTTGTTCTTCAAGGCTCTGTGATTCGGCTTCAAGTGTCTGACACTGCTGAGTAAGATTCTGGAGTTCTGTTTTCTTTTCTGCAATCTGCATATCAAGGTTCTTTCCTGCCATAACTGTCATCATAAGAACCATAACTGTTGTCAGAACGGGTGTATAGATAACTGTTGAAAGAAGCGATGAGATGATTCTTGCCTTTATTGTTCCCTGTTCGGCACCGAATTTTCCGCATACTTTATCTGATAAGGGTTTCATAGGAATGATAAGACCTATGATAAGTGAAAGAATGAAGCTTCCTGCAAAACTCATAAGAAACATAGGAAGTGCAAAATGTCCCGATAAAAGATTTCCTGTGAGTGAAAGTGCGAAACTCATCATAAGTCCCATAAAAATGCTCATTGTAAAACTAATCTTCTTCATAATAAAAACTCCTTAAAATTATTTCTTTTTCATTCCGAAAAGGCCACGCTTTTCAGGTTTTTTATTGCCTTCTATAACTTCATTTGCCTCTCTCTGACGACGGGCTGTGAATGGGTCTGATTTTAACGGTCTTCTTTCAGTAACTTTAATCTTTCCGTTAAAATCTATAAGCATCATATTAAAGGGAATTGTTCTTCCCTTTCTTGATTTTGCCGCATCTTCTGCATTGTAACAAGCCCTTGCTTTTTCTTCTATTTTAGTAGGTTCATAGAAACCACGTTTTCTGTAATCTTCATAATCGGCGGGCTGTAATGCGCGTATTCTCTCTGAAAGTTTTGCAAACTGCATATCAAGTCCTACCGCAAGACCGCTGTTCTGAGGATAAGCGTCCTTATTATAAGCGTGAACAGTAAGTTCAGCTATGTAATCGAGTTTTTCATCTGCTTCTTTAACAGCATAAAATCCCGTTAAAAAGCCGTGTGCCAAAGACTCAACGCAACTCTGATGCTTTTCAAAATACGCCATATCATCAGGTGCGGGAAGGTCATTTACATCGCACACAAAAGCAGAAATAACGCCTGTTATCTCACCCGCTCTGCCGTATTGCATGTGGCGTTCTGTAAAGCGTTTGAACATAGGGCCATAGGTTCCGTAAGCGGGAGTTCCTGTATAAACTATTATATCAATGCCGAGCTGAGTAGCATCGGTAAGACTTTCAAAATCGTCCTGAATCACGCATTTTCTCGTTGTATAACAGCTGCAACAAGCCGAACAGGGATTGATTTTATAATCCCTTAAAGCGAGAACTTTTACATCAGCACCTGCGTTTTCGTAATACTTGAGAAGTCTGTTGTTTATTTCTTTGCTACGCTCTGTTTCTGTTTCGAATGTATCGAGAATAACAACTCCTGCCTTGTCTTTGAGTTTAGCAGGTTTGCCATCGTTTTCTACGGTTTCCTTAACAAATTCGAACCAACAGAACATCTCTTCTCTTCCCTCGGGAGAGAGTGCGCTGACATCATCAAGACTGAGCGAAGTTATCCACTTCATTCCGTTATTCTGTGCAAAACGGCGGACTAAATCGTGGGCGTTATATTCCCCGTTCTTGCCCGATGTTGTGAGGTATGTAAAGGGTTTTCCGACAATTTCATCACCCATTTTTTTCTTCATATCAATAAGAAGTGGCAACATCGCTGAATGGACTGAAAAATGGAAAATCGAAGAAATCATAAGAACAAAGTCGCTCTGTGAAAATTCTTCTTTAAGGTCATCTGAAAAAGTTCCGTTCGTTGTATAGTGAACTGAAAATGTATCATCGGGGAACATTTTTTCGATGAATTTGAGATTATGCAGGGTAAGGCTCGTTTCTCTTTTAGGACTGCAACTCAGCACTAAAATCTTCATCTTATCTCTCCTTTACATAAAACTATGCAATCGTTTACATTGACTATATTTTTAAAAAGAACCGCTTTTATGATGGTTCTTTCCCAAAAAACATTATTGTTATTGTAACATATTCTGAAATAGTTTTCAACAATTTTCAGCAAATTGCACAAGGTATTATTATACATTTTTTCTCTTTCTGATTTATCTATTTTATACAAACGAGTAAACTTTTAAAAATTTCAGCCTATATACTGTAATAGTGAGTTATAAAAAACAGGAGGTTTATAATGGGACGCACAGTAGACGCAAATATAAGAAACGCAATAGATCATCCTATTGCTATAAGGCTTCCTGATATTATCCTTAATGGAGAAGATATAAGCGCATTTTTCAGGCATTTCGGATGGAAGAAAATTGTCGTCTGCGGAATGAGTCGTTTCTGTAAAGTTTTTATAAAACTTATGAAAGACACAGATATAGAAATAGAATATATCTTTGACAAGAATCACAAGAATTTTCCTGACGGAGAATATATGGGGATTTCTGTTATGGGATACTCTGACATTGATAAAGTCGGACTCCCTGATATGATAGTTGTTGCAAGTAGTTATTACTTCAACGATATAGTTGATGAACTTGTTGAAAATAATGTCCCTTTAGAAAAGATACTTAATATTAATGATGTTATTTTCGGAATGGAGAGAATTTAAATATGAAAAAGCACTCGACATAGAATAAAACAAATCCCCGTTATCATTAAAGACAACGGGGATGATTTTTTACTTTGTGATTTTTCTGCTTTCGATATAGAATCTCTTGTCTGCGGCGTGGCCCATTGAGAAAGTTTTTCTCGGTAAAGCGCCGTCCTTGATAACTGTCGGGAAAAGTTCGCTCTTGTTCATATCGGGAAGGATAAAGCCTATTCCGTTATGCTTATCAGCGAGTTTCTTAACCGCGTCTGTGCCGTGGATATAGTCGATTTCTCCGCCGTTTTCCTTAAGATATTTATCGAGGAAAATCTGTAATGAGCCGACTGTGAGGTTTGAAGTTGTGTTCTTTATAAACACGGTCTTTTCAACACCATTGTAGTAATATGTAAACGACTGTTCTGTTTTTTCGTCTGTAAGACCGAGTTCATCATTCATAGCAGAGATGAGTTTTTCTATATCAAGGTTCTTGACAATTCTGTGGATTGCTTCAAATTCAAGTGCCTTGCTATGAAGGTTTACGATTTCAGCGAGTGCATATCTTGCGGGATGGTCTGAGAAATCCTTATCGGGATTGTTTTTCTTAAGATTTTCATAGAATGTCTTTGCTGTTGCGAGAGAATGGTTTCCGTCACCCATAGCGAAAAGAAGAACGGGTGTATCAGAAAGGTTATATTTCTTGTTGAATTCGTCCTTGTCGCCTAAGACTTCGAGTGCTGACATAACCTTTTCCTGCATAGCCTTATCAACAAGATAACCGCTTATGCTTCCGCCACCCTGCATAAGATTGAAGTCATAGAGTTTTTTCATCTGTGATTTACATTCTGCGAGGGGTTCAATGACTGTATTCTTTTCGTCGTCGATAAGAATCATTATGTGGGGAAGTTCAAGAGGTGCGTTTTCTCTTACCTTTATTCTTGGGGGAATTCTTTCTATAACTGTTGCTTCTGTTGCTCTTACCTGTGATGTGCTTCCCTTTTCGAATGAGTATTCCATGAGATCAATTCCGCCTATGATACCAGCACGGACAATGCCGTTACTCTGAACTCTTTCAACATAGATCATAGCGTCTTTATATTCCTCGAAAATATCGTCTGCCATATATTTGTTCATTTCAGCGTGGATTTTGTCGATACGCTGTGCTACATCGGGTTCTTCGAGATAAAGTTCAGGAAGAATGAGTTTTAATGTTGAGGGGCATTCGCCTACTTCGTTGTAAACTTCATCCCAGTATTCAGGTTCACTTGTATACTGGTCACAGGCAACTACTGTCCATTTATTCATATCGATATTCTTCGGAAGAAGTATATCCGCAGGATTAAAAGCTGTTTTCATATCAATTCTCCTTTATTTGTTATGGAATAAAAACTGCCGTCAGATTATGAGACGGCGGTTTTTAAAAACTTCAATTATTCTGTTGTGTAGTTATCGAAATAACCCTGAATGAATACTATCGGTGTTCCCTTATCGCCTGAACCTGATGTAAGGTCACAAAGTGAACCGATAAGGTCTGTAAGACGACGGGGAGTTGTTCCTTCTGAAACCATCTGACCTACGAGGTTATCATCCTTTTCCTGAATCTTGCCCTTGATAGCATTTTTGAGTTCATCACCTGAAAGGTCTGAAAAATCGTTATCGGCAAGGTATTTGAGTTTGAGTTCGTTGGGTGTTCCTTCAAGACCCTTTGTATAAGCGGGAGAAACAACGGGGTCAGCAAGTTCCCATATCTTTCCTACGGGGTCCTTGAAAGCGCCGTCGCCGTAAACCATAACTTCAACATTCTTTCCTGTTGCAGCCTTGAGCTTTTCTGCGATAGCGTCAACAACGGGCTGACATTCACGGGGGAAGAGTTTTACTCTGTCTTCATCGGCTTTATTTGAGCCTAAAAGACCATAGTTTTCGTTGTATCCGCTTCCATTAACCGACTTATTGAGGATTTCATCAAGACCGAACACTATTTCAGCGCCTGATGCTTTGAGGATACGCTTTGTTCTCGCTCTTGTATGAATATCACAGCAGAGAACATTCTTTGTATATGAAAGAACTGCCTTAGGATTGTTTGCGAAAATGATCTCACATTCAGCACCACATTCACGGATAATGCTTTCATAGTATTCAACATAGTCAACATTTGTGAATGTATGCTTTTCATAGCCGAAAAGTTCACGGTATTTTTCAAGAGAAAGAACATCTGTATAAGGGTTAACGCCCTTTTCATCGAGCGCATCGAGGCTTACGAGGTGGTTTCCTACTTCGTCTGAAGGGTATGAAAGCATAAGAACGATTTTCTTTGCACCCTTTGCGATACCTCTGAGACAGATTGCAAAACGGTTACGGCTGAGAATAGGGAAAATAACGCCGACTGTTTCACCGCCGAACTTTGCCTTTACATCATTTGCGATATCATCAACTGTTGCGTAGTTACCCTGTGCTCTTGCAACGATAGCTTCTGTCATCGCAACGATATCTCTGTCGCGGATTTCAAAGCCATCTTCCTTTGATGCTTCGAGAATTGAATTTGTAACGATTTCAACGATGTCATCGCCCTGTCTGATGATAGGCGCTCTTACTCCTCTTGATATTGTTCCAACTGTACGGCTCACAATTAAGCACTTCCTTAATTTTTAAGATTTCGATTGAATTTTTCAATCACGAGTATCATTTTATCACATCTCAAATCGTTTTTCAATAGTTTTTTAACACTTTTTTGCTATTTTTTTCAAGCCATCTTATCCGTTTTTCCCTATTCTACGACAAATACAGACGATGCTCCATCGGTTTAAAGTCATAAAATCGTCATTATGCATAATTTAGTGTAGTAATACAATGATGTGATTGTATACGACATCTATGACGAAAAAAATCGTTAAAAATTTGTTGTAAACGACAATTAACCATATTTGAGCCCCGAAAATACGATATTTTTGGCTATTATTACACCTCTGTTTCTCTTGAAAAAGTATTAACAAAATGTTACAATGATTATGACAGATTATGACGCATTATGCAGAAAAAACAAGGAGGGATTTTGTGCTTTTGCGACTGATGGAAATATTCGTTTTCTGGTATCCTGCCATAATGTCTGTTATGTGGATGGTCGGCGGGGTTATGTTTTACCTGACAAACGAAAAGAAAAAACCTATTCCTTTATATGAAACACCTATGGTTTCGATACTTGTTCCCTGTTTCAACGAAGCGGAAACAATCGAAAAAACGGTTGAAGAACTTTCGAAGATAAGATATCCGAATTATGAAATTATCGCCATAAACGATGGCAGTTCTGATAATACTTCAGAGATAGTTTTAAGTCTTCTGCCTAAATATCACAACTTAAGATTTATCGACCTTAAAGAAAACAACGGAAAAGCAAACGCTCTTTATTTAGGGCTTTTGGCTTCAAAGGGAGAAATTCTTGTAGGGGTTGACTCGGACTCTTATCTTACTCCCGACGCGCTCAATTATATGGTTCCCCATTTCACAACGCCTTTCAACAGCGAAAGAGTCGGTGCTGTAACGGGAAATCCGAGAGTAAGGAACAGAAATTCTCTTCTTGCGAAATTACAGCTTTGCGAATACGCAAGTATCATAAGCCTCATAAAGAGAACTCAGAGAATATGGGGCAAGGTTATGACAGTTTCGGGCGTTGTTGTTGCTTTCAGAAAACGCGCACTTATGGACTGTCGCCTTTGGGACAGAGATATGATTACAGAAGACATCGGTGTTACCTGGAAACTCGAAAAGAAGTTCTGGGATGTAAGATATGAACCGAGAGCACTTTGTATGATGCTTGTTCCCGAAACTATAAAGGGACTTTACAATCAGCGAAAACGCTGGACAAAAGGCGGAATGGAAATACTCCGCCGACACGGAAACATCTTCAAAAGCTGGAAAACAAGAAGAATGTTTACCATTTATCTTGAACAGTTACTTACAATTTTATGGGCGATATGCTGGCTGATACTGACGATAATTTTAGTTATCGGTCTTATCTTCAACGGAACATGGGACGCTTTGCCTTACATATGGAAGAGTCTGTTCCTGTCACTCGTTTGTCTTATCCAGTTCTTTGTTGCTATGGCGCTCGACAGAAAATACGATGAAAAGCTTATGAAAAATGCGATTGCGGCAATATGGTATCCGTTCTGTTACTGGTATATCAACGCGATTGTTGTTATATGTTCATTACCGCTTCTTTTAGGAAAAAAGAAGAAACTCGCAACCTGGGACAGTCCCGACAGAGGACTTCAATAGCTGAGAAAAGGAGGGAGCCTTTATGGAAAAACGTGAAGATCGTTTTGTTGACGCGCGTTCAAGACCGCACGGACAGAAAGTCGATTATGATTTCGATGACCACGTCATTTCAGGAAAACAAAAGAAATGGAAAAAGGTCATCGAATGGATACTTACCATACTCGGCTGGATAATTATGCTCGTTTACGTTTTATATCTCGGTTATGGTATGCTTGCTGTTCAGTTCGGCTGGTATCTTCCCGAATTCCTCTTTTTCACAAGAGGAATGATTCTTGAAATAAAAAGATATTTCTTCATTCTCTTCATAGCGGCACTCGTAATTGTTCTCTTTTTGATTTTCTGGAAAAACTATAACTATCTCCGTTTCGGAAAGCTTCACAGAAGAACTTTCCGTCCAGATGTTTCTGATGAAGAACTTATGGAATTCTTTGAAGTTGACAAAATGACAGTTGATAAATTCCATAACGAAAGATATATTCTTCTTCCTACAAATATCGTTCCCGAAGACAGAGGAATAGGCGGAAAAGACGACAAGCAGGAAAAAGAAGAAAAGAAGAAAAAGAAAAAGCAGAAATAATATTTTCCCCAAGGTGATTATTGTAAGGACAGCCTAATAATCTCCTTGGGATTTTTTATTTTTTATACACATTTAAATTCTTTACAGAATACAAAAAATATGGTATAATTTTAAGCGGTATATTTTTAAGGAAAGGTGATTTTTATGAACGCAGGATTTATAGTAGCAGGCATAGCTGTCAGCGCGGCAGCTCTTTTAACCGCAGGTTCAGCACTCACTGCAAATGTTCTCTTCAAAAAAGTTATTCCCCGTCAGGACGGTGTCAAGGTCGATATGGACGAAATGGCAGACGCACAGAAGTGGCAGGAATATATGAAGATAATTGAGCCTAATAAGGAATTTATGCTCTCTCTTCCCAAAGAAAGAATTGAAATAAAATCAAGGGATGACCTTACTCTCATCGGCGATTATTATCCCGCTGAAAAGCCTTCTGATAACCTCGTTATCTGTTTTCATGGATATACAAGCCAGAAGATGAGTAACTGTTCTTTCGCGGCATTTATGCATAAACTCGGATTTGATTGTCTTTTAGTAGACAGCCGTTCACACGGTGAAAGTGAAGGTGCTTATATCGGATTCGGCATTCTCGACAGATACGATTGCCTTTCCTGGATAAACTATGTTGACGAAAGATTTGAAGGAAAGAAAAACATTCTTCTCTATGGTGTTTCAATGGGTGCTTCAACCGCTGTTATGGCAACAGGTTTTGATAACATTTCAAAGTCAGTAAAGGCGGTTGTTTCGGATTGTGCATTCACATCACCCTATGATGTTTTCTCACACATCTTAAAAAGAGATTACAAGCTTTCTCAGTTCCCTGTTATGAATATGAACAACAGAATCTGCAACAAGAAAGCAGGATATGGCTTCAAGGATTATTCAACACTTGACGCTGTTGTCAAAACTAATATTCCTATCCTCTTCATTCACGGAAAAAATGACGACTTCGTTCCCGTTTATATGACAGAGAAAAACTTCAACGCTTGTAATTCCGAAAAGGAACTTTTATACATTGAAAACGCGGGACACGGTGCAAGCTATTACGAAAACCCTGAACTTTACGAAGAAAAGGTAAAGGACTTTATCGGAAGATTTTTCACTCTTTAATCCAAAGGAGGTAGAATATGAAGGAATTTGAAGTAAACGGTGCGGTTTTAAAATGCTACCCACTTACCGCGGCGCAAAGAATACACAACTACACAATAAAGTTCTCAGCACATCAGGTTCTTAATATCGGTTCGGGATTTTATGTTCAGAACGATTTTGATATCGACGCTCTTAAAAAAGCAATCAAAATGGCTTATGAAGAATTTGACTCGATGAGAATAAGATTTTTAAAAGACGAAGACGATACAGTCTATCAATATATCGTTCCTAACGATGACAGAGATATCCCCGTTTTCGATTTTTCAAGCTGGAACGAAGAAGATGCCCACAACGAAATGAGAAGATGGACAGCTATTCCGTTTGAGAGATATAATTCCCCTATGAACTACATAGCTATTATAAAACTCCCCAACGGATACAACGGAACATACTTAAAGGTTGACCATATGACTATGGACTCAAGCTCGCTTATTATGTTCGACGAATATGTTTTAAAGGCATACTGTCATCTTGTTTACAACACAGAAATGCCGAAGCCTATGATGAGATATTTAAAGGCTGTCGAAAAAGACCTTGAATATGAAGCAGGTTCCATAGCTTACAAGAAAGACGAAGAATTCTGGATGAACGAAATCACAAAGTCTGAGCCTATGTATACCGACTTCAACGGAATGGGAAGACTTATCACACAGCGTAGAGAAAACAACAATCCCGATCAGAGATACGCTATGGTTGTAAGCAGAAATCCCGAAGCGGCTATTGCTGTTTATCATCTTGAAAAAGAACCTTCGGAAAGACTTATGCAGTTCTGTCTTGACAATAAAATCCCTATGGCGACACTTCTTCTTATGGGACTTCGAACAATCCTTTCAAAGTTCAACGGCGATGAAAAGGACGTTTCTGTAAAGAGTTGCGTTGCAAGAAGAGGAACACTCCTCGAAAAGAAATCGGGCGGAACAAGAATTCATTTCTTCCCTGTAAGAACATACATAGAACCCGAAACAACATTCCTTGAAGCTTTGGGAATTATTCAGGCTGAACAGAACAAACTCTTCCGTCACGCAAACTTCGACCCTATAGATTACACAATAAGAAGAGCGAAACATTGGAAAAACGCTCCCGGAACAAGTTATGAAAGTTTAAGTCTTACATATCAGCCTATGACTTTACAGCGTAAAGAAAACGAAATGCCCGATATCAACTACAAGACAATGTGGTATACAAACGGCGTTGCGGGACAGCCCCTTTATCTTACAGTTATGCACAGAGCCGAAGATAACGGTCTTGATTTCAACTTTGAATACAGAAAAGACGCTGTTACCGAATACGAAATGGAATATCTTTATTATTACATCTGCCGTGCGCTTTTCAGAGGAATTGAAGACCCCTCTCGCACAGTAGGCGAAATACTTGAAATGATATAAAAGAAAGATAAAAAAGGAGTTATTATTATGTTTGAAAAATTTGCAGAAATCATCTCTAATTATGTTGACGTTCTCCCCGAAGAAGTTACAGAAGATTCAAGATTCATCGAAGACCTCGGTTTCAACTCATATGATTTTATGAGCTTTTTAGGCGAAATTGAACAGGAATTCGATATCGTTATTGATGAATCACAGGTTACAAATCTTCAGACAGTAGGCGACGCTATAAGATACATAGCTTCAATCAAAGCTTAGTCCTTAAAGGAGAATTTTTATGAATAAAACAACAGTCAAGACACTTCGCGATCTTTACGAACGCGCCGCTGCCCTTTATGGTGACGGGATTTTCCTCAAAGAAAAAAGTGGTAAGGATATTATTGAAAAAACATTCAACGATTTCAAATCTGATTGTCATAAGCTCGCAAACTATCTTTTAACAGAAGTCGGTGAGAATTTTCACGCGGCAGTTATAGGCCCTACAAGCTATGCTTATCTTGTAAGCTATTTCGGTTCCGTTTCAACTAAGAACCCCATAGTTCCTCTTGACGCACAGCTTCCCTGCCCCGACCTTTGCGAACTTTTACAGAGAGCGGATATTTCTGTTTTCTTCTATGACACAAAATACACTCCTATGATAGACGCCATAAAAGCAAACTGCCCCGATGTAAAGTACTATATTCCACTTCAGGAAACAGAAGGCTCTGTCTCAACAGAAAAGATTGTTTCTGAATATAGTGAGGCTGAAACACTTCCTGAAATCAATGAAGACGATCTTGCGGCAATAGTTTACACATCAGGAACAACAGGAAAGAGTAAGGGTGTTATGCTTACTCACGGCAACCTTATCGACAATACAATGTGCTGTGAAAACGAAAGTACTCCCGAAGAAACAATAATGACTGTTCTTCCTATTCATCATGTTTACTGCTTTACATGTGATATTCTCTTAGGGCTCCGTTACGGAACAACAATCTGCGTTAACGACTCTATTATGAGAATCGCGATGAACCTCAAACTTTTCCAGCCTACAATCATTCTTCTCGTTCCTATGATTGCAGAAACTATCTTAAAGCAGATTAAAGCAGCTTCTGCTGCGAAGCCCGAAATTCCCCCTCAGATGATAGCTCAGGCTGTTTTCGGCGGAAGACTCAAAGGTATCTACAGTGGCGGTGCTTATCTCGCACCCGAAATTCAGAGCGGATATAAAGAACTCGGTATCCCTATGTCACAGGGTTACGGAATGACAGAATGTTCTCCACGTATAACATCATCTCTCTTTACAGATGAAAGCTTCGGCGATGTTGGAACAATCGTAAAAGGTTGTGAAGTTAAAATTGAGGACGGCGAAATCGTTGTAAAGAGCCCCTCTGTTATGAAGGGATACTATAAGGATCCCGAAGCTACCGCTGAAGTTCTTTCAGCTGACGGCTGGCTTCACACAGGTGACCTCGGTTATGTTGAAAACAACCACGTTTTCATTACGGGAAGAAAGAAAAATCTTATCATTTTAAGCAACGGTGAAAATGTTTCTCCCGAAGAAATCGAAAACAAGTTTGCGGGAAAAGATATGATTGCCGAAGTTATGGTTTACGCTGAAGACGGCTTCATCACAGCGGAAATCTTCCCGAGCGCCGAATACTTTGGCGGCAAATCAGCTGACGAAATAAAGGCAGAAATTTCTGAACTCATAAAGATGATCAACACAACAGTTACATCAGCAAAAACAATCAGAAAAATCCGCATAAGAAACGAAGAATTTGATAAGACTACTTCTAAGAAAATCAAGCGTCAGCAGACTAAACAGGGCGACCTGATATAAGGAGATATTTTATGACATACGTAGAAATTTTTAATAAAACAAAAGAAATCGTTATGAAGAGCGATGTAAGCCATATGGGCGGACATCTTGCCGTTCAGGTTAATATCGAAGGCGAAGGCGAAGGTGCTTTCTATATCGAACTCAAAGACAGACAGGTTTTCTGTGAACCCTATGAATACTACGACAGAGATTGCAAGTTCATTATGGGTGCAGAAGATTTCCTTAATCTCATCGGCGGTGAACTCGATCCCGTTTTTGCCTATACAGTAGGAAAACTTAAGATCGAAGGAAGCATTGAAAAGGCACTTGAATTCAAGAATATTGTTGACACAATAAAGAAGGAAGAAAAGCCCGCCAAGAAAAAGACTTCAAAGAAAAAAGCATAATGTTTAAGCTTTACTTTTATTCCGACTTTGAAAAACTTTCCGAAAAAGAACTTTCTGAAATTATAGAAAATCTTCCTCAGTCTGTTAAAGAAAGGGCAGGAAGATATAAAAAAGAGGAAGACAGAAAAAAGTCTTTTATCTGTTATAATCTTCTGAAAGAAGCCCTTGAAAAAGACTATGGCATAAGTAGTTTTGAGCTTTTCTTTTCAAGCCAAGGAAAACCTTATATTAAAGGCCGAAACGATATTTTCTTTAATATAAGTCACTCGAAAAAATGCTGTGTATGCGTTATTTCAGATAAAGAAATCGGCGTTGACATTGAAGAAATAAAACCTTTTTCGCAAAGACTCGCTGAAAAGGTATGCTCTGAAAATGAACTCATACAGATTGAAAATTCCTCTGATAAAGCGAGGGAATTCACAAAAATCTGGACCCGCAAGGAAAGTTTCATAAAGATGACGGGCGAGGGTTTTTCTCACGGTCTTAAAGAGGCGGATACAACCAAAACCGAATTTTTTACAGAAGAAAGAGAAGGTTTGTTTATTTCCGTCTGTGAAAGTAAATAAACTATAAGGGTATCGTATTTTTTTACGATACCCTTTTCTATTATAAATTTTTTCAAAATCGACACATTTTATTTAAAAAATACCTATTTGTTGATATTGTAACAGTTTTTTTATTGTGGTATAATTACTCTATACTAAAAAATTCGGAGAAACGTATATGAAATCACTTGACAAAATAATCAGCAGGTATATGTATAGAATAACCGCTATACTTGTTTTTTTCATAGTTCTGATACTGTTTTTCGTTCAGCTTTTTACAGAACAACTGCGCGCAGTTGACGACGCACACATAACCTTACAGCAGATGACTCAGCTTATCGATGAAAATCAGAAAGAACTGAAAGAAATCAAAGAAGAATATTATCAGACATGTCTTAACAACGCAGAGCTCGTTGCGAGAATTCTCGAAAGTGACCCCGACGCGATAAACAATCTTTATGAACTGAAAAGAATCGCAAAATCGGTTGAAATCGACGAAATACATATTTTCGATGAAACGGGAAAAATCTATGCAGGAACGCACCCGAAATACTATAATCTTACTTTCGATTCAGGCGAACAGATTATGTTCTTTAAACCGATGCTTAAAGATAAGTCATTAAAACTTGTTCAGGATATAACCCCTAACACCGCCGAAAGCAAGCCTATGCAGTATTCTGCTGTATGGAGCGGGAATGGTGAATTCATCGTTCAGATAGGAATGGAACCTGTCACTGTTATGAAAGTTACCGAAAAGAACGAACTTTCATATATCTTCTCACTTTTCAGGGTAAGCCCCGATGCAAACTATTATGCCATCAACTGTCAAACCGGAGAAATTGTCGGTTCAAGCATAGAAGGTATGACAGGGAAAAGTGCCTCGGATGTCGGTTTCAATATGGAAAGAATAGAAACAGACCCTGATGGTTTTCATAACGAAATAAACGGAACGCTTTGTTTCTGCGTATTCAAACAGGTCGGCGAAAACTATCATATCGGTCGTGTTGTTAATGCAAATACCCTTTACCGCAGAGCACCGATGACTGTTTTCTGGGTAACACTTGCTCTTATCATTCTGTCTGTAATACTTGCGAATGCAGTTATCGAATATATGGATAAATGCGTCGTTAAGGGAATACACGATGTAAACGAAAAATTACAGTCTATTTCAGAGGGCAACCTCGAAGAAATCGTTGATGTTAAAAACAGTAAGGAATTTATGGAACTCAGTTCATATATCAACGAAATGGTTAAAAGCCTTCTCTCTAACAACGAGCGTATGTCTTATATTTTAAGCAAGACAAATCTTCATATCGGAACATATGAATTTGGCGGAAAAATGAATAAGGTTAGATACACCGAACATATCCCCGTAATTTTCGGAAAAGACGAAAAAACAATGGAAGCCCTCTCTTCTGATAAAGGAAAATTCTCGTCATTCATTGAGGGAATTAAAACAAACCCTGTTAAAAACGAAACGGGAATTTATCAGATGGGCCAAAAATATATCCGTATTGAAGAAACCGAAAACGAAGGCGTTGTTTTCGGAATTGTCATTGATGTTACCGATGAAATAAAGAAGCTCAAAAATATGGAAAGAGAAAGAGATGTTGATGATCTTACAGGTCTTTATAACAGAAGAGGTTTAACAGAAAAACTCGACGAACTTTTTACAGACAGAGAAGCTCTCGGTCAGAGTGCTGTTATTATGATCGACGCTGATGGTCTTAAACAGATAAACGATACCTATGGTCACGAAAAGGGCGATATCTATCTTAAAAAGATAGCGGATATCATAAACAATTTCGGTATAAAGAGCAGTATTGCATCAAGACAGGGCGGAGATGAGTTTGTTCTCTTCCTTTATGGATATGACAGCGAAGAAGAACTCATGAAAGCTATCGAAACGCTTCAGTATATCCAAAGTAATAGCAAGGCAACTCTCGAAAAAGGACTTACTGTTCCTTTGAAGTTTTCACTCGGTTATGCTATTGCGGAAGAAAATTCAGAGTATCAGGATCTTTTCAAGATCGCTGACGAGGGAATGTATAAAAACAAAACCGAACGCAAGAAAAAACAAAGAGAAAACAAAGAATAACATAAAAAGCACTCTTTTATTAAGAGTGCTTTTTTTCTTTCATAAATTCGTTTATTTTTTTGCATATAAAAATCTGATCCGATTCAGAAATATAAGGCCCTATCGGAAGTGAGAGAACCGTTTCGCAGGCTTTTTCGGAATTTATAAGAGGTTTTTCAAAATAATCACATTCCTCTGAAAAAGCGGTCTGTTTATGCATAGGAACAGGATAATAAACCATAGACGGAATATTATTCTCTTTGAGATAATTCTGAAGAGATGCTCTCTCCTCTTCGTTTTCAAGTCTTATTGTATACTGAGCATAACTTGAATAAAACCCGTCAGGAATAAGAGGTTTTATAACATCGTCTGTAAGGTTTTTATTATATATATCCGCTGCTTTATTCACATCAGAAACTTCGTATTCAGAAAAAGCCTTGAGTTTCTCGCAAAGAACAGCAGCCTGAAGTGTGTCAAGACGGGAATTATATCCTATCCTAACATTATGATATTTATCCTCACCTTTTCCGTGAACGCAAAGCGAACGTATGATTCCAGCATAATCATCATTATCGGTAAATACCGCTCCTCCGTCGCCATAGCACCCTAAAGGCTTTGCCGGGAAAAACGATGTTGTTGAAATATCTCCAAAAGAGCAGGCACGCCTGTTGTTTATCATTCCGCCAAACCCTTGAGCACCGTCTTCTATAATAAAAAGATTATGCTTTTCTGCAATTTCTTTTATTTTTTCATAATCCGCAGGAAGCCCGTAAAGATCAACGGCAACAATGGCTTTAGGAGTTACTTTGCCTTCTTTTATTACTCTGCATATATTTTCTTCAAGGCTTGAAGGTGAAATATTATATGTATCCAGATCGATATCAACAAATACAGGAACAGCACCTTCAAGTGCAACTGTTTCAGCAGTTGCAAAGAATGTAAAATCGGGAACAAAAACTCCATCGCCATCTGATATATTCAGCGCTCTCATAGCAAGAGTAAGCGCGTCCGTTCCGTTAGCACAAGTTATGCAGTGTTTCACTCCCACATAAGACGCGAGTTCTTCTTCAAGGATTTTAACTTTTTTTCCGCTTATATAATTGCCGTCTTCAAGAACTTCAGCTATTGCTTTATCTATAGGATTTTTAAGCTTCTGATACTGTGATTTCAAATCTCTGAACTGCATTATTTTATCTCCTCAAGAGTGTTTTGCGTTTTAAAATATAGTTTCTTATACTCTTCGAATTCTTTCATCAAATTTAATTCTATTTCCATATTCATTCTGCGATGTGCTTCTCCAAGCGATTCTTCGGAATAAAATTTTGCTTCATTTATTTTTTCTATCGCATCGACCAACATCTTTATTTCTGTTTCATATTGTCTTTGAGCAAGGCTATGAAAAGAATCATTATCATAAACGGGAATAATTTTGCGTTCTATAATTTTACCATAATCAATCTCTTGTGCGTCAATCAGATGAGTAGTAACTCCTATCGGCTTTTTTTCTATTATCGCCCATTTTAAAGAATCAAGTCCTCTGACCTGTGGAATGTACCCCGGATGAGCGTTTATTACAATACACGAATTGATAAACTTTTCGGGTAATAAACCTGCTCCGCATATCAGAAAAATACCTTCTTTACAAAAACTAATTTCATCATAGTTGTTTATCTTGTTATAATTATATCCGAAATTTTCACATATAATCTGCGTCGAAACAACATTATCAGATGATGGTCTGTGTTCATAAATAGGTGAAAACTTTTTCTGATATGTAAAATCATGTGCAAACACATTTACATTATTATACCCACACGCTTTGAGACGACATAATGTATCATATGTTTTTCTATGTGGAGCAGTATACGTAAGAATGTTTATTAAATTATCTCTCATCAGAATTCTCCGATCATATCTGTTGTTGAAAAATCTTCAAGCGGTAATTTCACAGGGAGTCCTGTTTTCTGGCTCTTATAAATCGCAAGGACAATTTCAAGCGCATTTTTGCCTGCATAAGCATCGATATAAGGTTTTCTGTTGTTTTCAACAGCATCTTTCATATCGGCAAAAAGGCTTGTATGACCATTACCGTAAACATTTGAAGTAGCTTCTTCAAGCCCTTTGTTTTCGTTATCAGAATCGGTTTCATCGGCAAAATCCCAGACATCTATATTGTTTGTGCTCTTTCCACCGAGTTTTACTGTTCCGTTTTCTCCGAAAAGATAAAGGGTTTCTTCAAGATTTTTAGGATAAACATTCGTCGTTCCTTCGATAGTTGCAATCATTCCGTTACTGAATTTTACAATAGCCGTTCCGACATCTTCTGCTTCAAGATAAGAATGAATCTGCTGTCTTGTCTGACCATAAACTTCTATGGCGTCATCACCGCACATCCAACGAAGCAGATCTATTCCGTGGATACACTGATTCATCAGAGCACCGCCGTCATTTTCCCATGTTCCGCGCCATTTTGCCTGGTCATAATAGTCTTTATTTCTGTTCCAACGAATATTGACAGAAGCATGAGAAAGTTTACCGAATCTTCCGCTTTCAAGTGCCCCTCTCATTCTCTGAACCGCTATGTTAAATCTGTTCTGATGGCAAACGGCAGTTTTTACTCCGTATTTTTCGGTGTATTCAATAATCTTCTGCGCATCGGACATATTCATAGCCATAGGCTTTTCAATTATTGTGTTTATGCCTTCTGAAATACAATAAAGAGCAATTTCAGCGTGAATACCGCTTTCGGTTGCGATACTTACTATATCTATATTTTCTTTCTCAATCATTTCTTTGTAATCAGAATAGATTTTTACATCTTTTTCGGATAACTCAAATTTCGAAAGGAGTTCTTCTGCATTTTCTTTGACTATATCACATACCGCAACCAGCTCAAATTCGTTATTGATACAGGCTTTTATGTGATTTACAGATATTCTTCCGCAACCTATAAGGGCGTATTTCATATTTATTCACTCCAATGTTTATTGATTATATCGCAGATTATATCAGCGGCATTACCTTTTCCGTAATGGTCTTTCTTCTTTGAAAAATCTATCTTGGTTGAAAGAATTTTATCAAGGATATCTTTTTCATCGGGATGAGCCAGAATATTCAGATTACCGTCAAGAGTTTCTGTCCATTCGGTTTGTTCTCTTACCGTAACACAAGGTGTGTCGAGAATATACGCTTCTTTCTGAAGTCCGCCCGAATCTGTAACCGCTTTTTCTGCATTTTTTGTAAGACAGAGCATTTCGAGATATCCGACAGGTTCAACAAAATAGATATTTTTATAATTTTTCTCAGAATTCAATTCATCAACCATTTTTCTTATTCTCGGATGAACAGACATAATAACAGGAAAATCAAGTTTTTCGAAAGCACCGAGTATTTCTGAAATCTTATTGATATCATCTGTATTTTCTGCACGATGAATTGTCGCAAGATAATATCTTTTTATATCGTTGTCTTTTCTGTAAATACCGTTAAGTGAAGAAATAACTTCAGAAAGATAAGAATCTTTCATATTATTTGAATAATGCAAAACCGCATCGCACATTACATCGCCCGAAAGGAAAACATTTTCTCTGATGTTTTCGTTAAAAAGATTATTGACAGAAGTATCTGTCGAACAGAAAAGAAGTGAAGAAAGATGGTCTGTAAGTATTCTGTTCTGTTCTTCGGGCATTCTCATATTAAACGACCTTAACCCCGCCTCGATATGTATTACAGGGATATGAATTTTAGACGCTGCAAGCGCTCCCGAAAGAGTTGAATTAGTGTCTCCGTAAACAAGGAGATACTCTGGTTTTTCTTTTAAAAGAATTCCCTCTATACCACAAAGCATATCTGCTGTCTGTTTAGCATGACTACCAGAACCGACATTAAGATTATAATCAGGCTCAGGAATGCCAAGCTGTTTAAAGAATATATCAGACATATTGTTGTCGTAATGCTGACCTGTATGTATTATTATTTCATCACATACTCTGCGGAGTTTTCTCGAAACTGCCGCCGCTTTTATAAATTGAGGTCTCGCACCTATAACTGTTATTATTTTCATATTATTTCTTCTTTCTTGCTATTTAACCTCTTAATCTTTTTTCATAAAATTCAATAAGTTCCTTTGCTTTCGAATTCATTGTAAGTCTGTTATCCGAAAGAAGTTTCTTATCAACTTTCAGTTTCATAATTTCTTCAAGTTGACTTTTAAGATCTGAATGTATATCAACAAATCCGCCGACATTATACTTTTTAAGAAAATCAACATAATTGGGCAAATTCGCAGCAACAGGCAAACCTGATAAAAGATATTCCCTCATTTTATTCGGACTGCAGGTATTGAGCATCTGAAAATAATCTTCAAAACCTTCAAAATGATCAAAAAGCATAAAACCTATGTCATACTTGGTTATCTCAGTTCCTCTTTCACCATCGGCAACATGACCTTCGTAATGAATATACTGAGGATTAAGACTTTCGATATATTTACAGTATTCTTTATCTTTATAGTTTGTATAGAAGTGAATATGTATATTCTGCGAAGCAAAGGTTTTCCAGATATTTTCATAGTTTCTATATGGAAGCACAGTATTTATTCCGCCTGCATAAACGCAATGAATTTCGTTATCTTTGAGGCTGAGTTTTTCATGATACATTTTGGGGCCGTTTTCTTCAAGCGGAAGATTTTCGAGAACAAATATTTTTTCTCTATCTGTATTGTATTTGTTGACAGCATAATCAGCAAGCCCTTCGGATGGATAAAGATTAGCCCAGGCTTTTGTATTTGCAATAAATTCAAGAGTCTGAACGGCATTTGAACATTCAAAGTTAAGGGTGTTGAAATCGTGTGTATCGTGAACTATTTTCTTATCTGAACATAACGCTATATTTGTAAGAACATCGGGTTCGTTTGAACAATGAACTATATCATAATCAGAGCTATTGAGAAAATCTATAAAAGAAGAGAATGAATGTATCGTCCAGACATTACTGAAAGCACCATTATAAACATTTTTATTTATATCAGGTGAAAGGTAAGAAAACGCCAGATCACATTCTATTCCGTTGTTGCTGAAAACCTTCGCAATTTTAAGAGTTCTTACACAAGCTGTATCCTGAACGAAAAGAATTTTTTTCAGTTTTCTTTCATATCTCGGAATGTCAAGACAAAACCGACCCATTGTATCAGCTGAACATTTCATAATCATCTTGGTCTGTTCATCCTGAATATATATCCTTTCAGGAGAAACCCCGAGTTGAATAAGCTGATTTCTGATCTCTTTTGCATATTTTCCTGCTGCAATTATATCTGTATCTTCCATTTTGGCCGTTTCTTCAGCAGATATAACTTTAAGATTTTCGAATGTTGTTCCTTGCTTTTTGACATCGTTATCGGCAAACGCAACAACATTCCATAAAACTTTATCGACCTTACACAAAACCGACTGACCGTTAACTCCGGCACT
>JAGAJQ010000188.1 GCA_017828955.1 Oscillospiraceae bacterium | reverse complement strand
TTCCTGACCAACTGAAAGAACGTCAGCCACTTTATCAACTCTCTGATTTGCAATCTGAGAAATGTGGATAAGGCCATCAATTCCAGGAATGATCTGAGCAAAAGCACCAAAAGGTGTCACTGATACAATAGTTGCCTTAACTACATCATCAACATTATATTTTGACTTGAAGATTTCCCAAGGATTATCTTCTGCTTTTCTATATCCAAGAGAAATACGATTCTTTTCTTTATCGAGTTCCTTGATGTAAACTTCAAGAACATCGCCAACCTTGCAAACATCTGAAGGATGCTTGATTCTTGTCCAAGAAAGTTCTGTACGGTGAACCATTCCATCGATTCCTCCGAGATCAACGAATACACCGAAATCAGTAATAGACTTAACCTGTCCCTTAAATGTGTCCCCAACGTTAACAGATTCCCAGAATTTAGCCTGAGCTTCATTTTTCTGAGCCTTAGCAACTTCCTTGATAGAACCCACTGCTCTTCCGCGCTGTTCGTTAACTTCAATAATCTTGAACTGAACTTCCTTATTAACGAGTTCTTCAAGCTTATCATCACGACGAAGTGTTGCCTGTGACGCAGGAACGAAAATTCTCGCACCTTCGCTTGTAACAATAACGCCACCCTTTACAACGCTGATAACAACACCTGTAAGAATGTCGCCATTTTCCTTAGCCTTGACAATTTTGTCGAATCCAACCATTGCATCAACTTTCTTCTTTGAAAGTGTTACAATACCTTCAGCATCGTTGATCTTGATAACGATGAGATCTACTTCATCGCCAACCTTAACAACATCTTTGGGTTTGAGAGCAGGATTGTCAGTCAATTCAGAAAGAGGAACATAACCAGTATGCTTTGTTCCAACGTCTACGATTGCTTCAGCATCGTTAACAGCAGTTATGTATCCCTTCACCCGATTACCGGTATATATTCTTTTGAATGACTCATCAACAGCTTTCGCAAAGTCAAATTCCTCATCCATAATTTTTACATTGTCGCTCATTAGTGTTTGTACCTCCTTGATTATATATGCGGGAGTGGACGCACCCGCAGTAATGCCGATAGAATAAGAGTCCGATAAATCAATTCCGCAAAGTTCATCGGCATTTTCAATATGATAGCACTTACAATATTCACTACAGATCTCACAAAGCTTAGCGGTATTAGAACTTTCCTTTCCGCCTATAACAATCATTGTATCAGATTCCGAAGCAAGTTTAATTGCTTCGGCTTGTCTGTCTGAAGTTGCATTGCATATCGTATTGTAAATTTGCGGTTGTTCACAGTTATTTTCTATGAACTCGATACACTTACCCCATAATGTATTATTATACGTCGTTTGTGCAATAATTGCAACCTTTTTTTGAAGAAAATTATCGTTTTTTTTGAAAATTTCCTGTAAATCAGCAAAATCATTAAAAACAAAAGGCTTGTTTAGTGCATTTCCTACAATGCCCTGTATTTCAGGATGAGAACTATCCCCTGCAATAAGAATGGTAAAACCTTCTACGCTTTTTTCTCTTACTATTTTATGTATTCTCGATACAAAAGGACAAGTAGCGTCTATATATTCAAATCTTTTTGTCTCAAGTTCATTTATAACAGAATAAGGAACTCCGTGTGAACGTATAACAACAGTTTCATCAAGGTTCGCATCGGATACCGAAGTTATGACTCTTACTCCTTTGTTTTTCATATCATTCACAACATCGGTATTATGTATTATAGGTCCTAATGTTACAACTTTATTTCCTTCATCAATCGCTTTGTAAACCATATCAACCGCTCTGTTTACTCCAAAACAGAATCCTGCGGTTTTAGCTACAGTAATTCTTCTATTCATTTTCTGTAATTTCCTTCGAAGAAACATCTGATGCGTTAGTAGTATCTCCTTCAACCAATTCAGTTATCGCAGACATTATTTTAAGTTTTAACGCTTTAAGTTCTCTTGGATCAGGATTTTCGGATATAGCAAGTTCTGCAGCTTTAATGGGCTTTCCGAATTTCACTACTACCTTCGCACCAGGTTTGAGTTTAGGTCCATCAAAAATAATTCCAACAGGAATAACATCTCTTTGCGCTTTTGCAGCTATAAGCGCTACTCCTGTTTTTCCTCTACCTACCTTACCGGTATACGAACGTGTACCTTCTGGGAAAATAACAAGATTTCTTTTTTTCTCAAGTTTTTTGATAGCTGCATCTATCACGCCCATATCCCCTTTCCCTCTTTCAACCGGAAAAGCGCCCATCATTTTTATAAGAAGAGTAAAAAAGATATTTTTATGGAAAAGCTCTTCCTTTGCCATATATGACATAAAAGTTCTTACAGGCAAAGTTATAAAGACAGGGTCAAAATAACTTCTGTGATTTGACGCATATACATATCCCCCATCTTTAGGGATGTTTTCCTTTCCTTCAAACGAAAGTTTATATCTGCATTTGAAAACAAGTGTTACAATTCCTCTTAATATACCAAAAAGTCCATAAAGAATAGGCATTTATATATCCCCCAGTTTTTCCGAAATGATTTTCAATAATTCATCAACAACTTCATCTTTTCCGAGTGTTGTTGTATCGAATAAAATAGCATCTTCTGCTTGTTTCAAAGGTGCTGTTTCACGGTGCATATCGTTATAATCGCGCTGATTTATTTCTTTTAAAAGTTCATCATAATCAGGATTATTGCCCTTTTCAACAAGTTCTTTGAATCTTCTGTTTGCTCTTTCCTCGGGAGAAGCGGTAAGAAAAATCTTCACTTCAGCATCAGGAAGGATAACAGTTCCTATATCTCTGCCATCCATTATAACATCATTTTCTCTTGCCATTTTTCTCTGTAATTCAAACAAAAACTCTCTTACAACAGGAATTGCCGATACATTTGACGCAGCCATAGAGCATTCAGGTTTTCTTATTTCATCGGAAACATCATTTTCATTGAGAATAACTCTCTGCACACCATCAAGGTATTTAAGTTGAACAGAAATTTCAGGAAGTATTCTTTCTATTTCTATTTTATCAGTAGTTTCGATATTGTTATTAAGACAATACAAGCCTATAGCTCTATATAAAGCTCCTGTATCCACATATATAAATCCAAGTTTAGAAGCAGCTGCCCTTGCGATTGTACTTTTTCCTGCACCTGCTGGACCATCAATAGCAATATTTTTTCCCATAACTAACCTCCTACATATTCATGCCTGCTACATATCCTGTAGAGAAAGCAATCTGAAGATTAAATCCTCCTGTATATGCATCAACATCTATAATTTCTCCTGCAAAGTATAACCCCTTTACAATCTTAGACTCCATAGTTTTAGGGTTGATTTCGTTAGTATCAATCCCACCGCTTGTAATAATAGCCTCATCTATCGGTC
>JAGAJQ010000187.1 GCA_017828955.1 Oscillospiraceae bacterium | reverse complement strand
CGGTTCATTCTGTTATCAATCTCAACGAGGCGGATAATAGCGCCCGCAAGGTCTGAGGTTGCGGCAGTAATAGAAACGCCCTTGAATGCTGTTTCGATAATCGCTTCGTCAATACGGCAGTTTCCCATTAAAACATCATAGGTTGAATATTTAACGGTTTTCTTTTTTATTCCGTAACCGCTTGTGGTGTTACCCTGAGCGTCCATATCTATGCAAAGAATTTTCTTTCCTCTGCTGCCAAGGTAAGCCGCGAGATTAACGACGGTTGTCGATTTTCCGACCCCGCCTTTCTGATTAGCAACGGCGATTATCTTTCCCATATATAAAAATTCTCCTTTTCGGATTTTGTCGTAAAAATTGTCTCACTAATATATTATAACATATTATAAATATTTTGCAAGAAAAAAAGCCGTATAAAAATATACGGCTTATTGTATATATTGTCAAAACTACCCCTTTTTTACATAGGGAATGACAATTTTATATTCTATGAATTCTTCTCCTTTTTTCCTCTCCATTTCGGCATTTATTCCCGCCGCCTGCATAGTCTCAATCGCCTTGTCTATGGTGTTTAAGAATAGCTTTACCTCACCCCCGAAGATAACCGATCGTCTTTTCAGATTTTCTCTTTCTTTAGATGTTTTTATCTCTCTTTCTATGAGCTTTTCCGTTTTCTCGACATTAAGCCCCGCTGTGATAATTTTTTCTATAACGGAAAGCCTTGTTTCTTCGTCTTCTATGCGAAGAAGCGCTCTCGCGTGGCGTTCTGTCAGCCCTGCTTCCGAAATGAGCGTCATCTCACGGGGTGAAAGCCGGAGCAGCCTTAGTTTATTCGATATTGTCGATTGTTTTTTGCCGAGCTTTATAGCGGCATCTTCCTGCGTCATTCCGTAAAAATCTATAAGTTTCGCTATCGCTATCGCTTCTTCAAAAAACGATAAATCCTGACGCTGAATATTCTCAACGAGGGCAAGAACGGCGGAGTTTCTCTCGGTAATGTCGATAATTACGGCAGGAATTTTCTTCATTCCGATTTTTATGGCAGCACGAAGCCTTCTCTCGCCCGAAACAAGTTCATAACGGTTGCCTGCTCTCCTCAAAGTTATAGGCTGAATTATTCCGTTTTGCTTTATGCTTTCGGCTAAAAGACAAAGCTTTTCGTCATCGAATAAAATTCTCGGCTGGTGGGGATTGGGGATTATCCTTTCAACCGCGATTTCATATATTTTATTCGGCTTTTCTTTTATTACTGTCATTTCAAAACACCCCCGTTCCTACTGATTTTAGAATATCACGGTTTATTCCACATTTCCACACAAAAATTCCGCCCCGTTATGACATCTTTTCTTATGTTCCCCGTGGAACATTCCTCTTTCTTTAAGATGAACGAAAATAATCGCAGAGAAAAGGTCGTAAAAAAGAAGATTTTGCGATATTTATTTATATAAATTTAATAAAAAGTTAAAATGCTATTGTAAAGAGGTGGGATTTCTGTTATAATTGTGATATATATGTGAAAACGGCGGGGAGTCTTCGCAAAGAGTGTTTCGCGCTCTGCGGAGTGCGACCATACTTTCTACTCGTGTAGAAAGTAGGCAAAGACACGCCACTTGGCGTGGAGCCTGCGCTTGCTTATGGCATAGTGTACTGCTAGGAGTATTGACGACGAAATAAGCTACGGATTTCTCGTTTTATTACCCATATAATAAAAGATTTATAATACTACAAGAGGTGGTTAAAATAAAGAAGCTCATCGTATTCCTTATCGCTTGTGTGATAGCGGTCACATCGGGATATATCTATCTTTTCGATAAATATCATTCAGGTCAGGCGGCGTTTTCTCAGGATAAGAACACCGACCTTACCAAAAGAGATATCTATGTAACAATCGAACAGTCTCAGAAATGGACAGGTGAGGATAAGCTCACCGTCGGGGGACAGTATGACGGAAAAATCTACAACAAAACGCGTATCGACTATACCGACTGGACAGTTGTTATAGAAAATCTCCCCAAGGGAAGTTATATCGACAGCTCGTGGGACGGTGTATACGTCGAAGAAGAGGGAAAGATAACAATCACTCCGCTTGAATACAACGTTGACATTCTCCACGACACAGCGAGACCTTTCGGAATGATCCTTTACACACCATATCAGTGTAAACTCACAGACATAACCGTTTATGCCTCAACAAAAACAGTTATGACAGCCGACCCTGTTTTCTGGGTTGTTCAGTCGATAACAGCCTTTGCTGTAATCGTTTCGATAATCGTTATCGTTTATGACAGACGAGTTAAAAGACTCCGCCGTAAGCGTGATGAATACCGCGAAATCATCGAACAGTCACTCAGAACTTTCGCAAACATCATCGATGCGAAGGACAGATACACAAGCGGTCACTCTGAAAGAGTTGCTATCTATTCGAGAGAAATCGCAAAGAGAATGGAACTTTCGGCTGATGAATGTGAAAGAATTTACTACATAGCATTCCTCCACGATATCGGAAAAATCGCAATCCCCGATTCTATCCTCAAAAAAGCAGGCGCACTTACCGACGATGAAAGAAAAGTCATTCAGACACACCCCTCAGTCGGCGGAGATATTTTAAAGGATTTCACATCTATTGAGGGAATTTCAGAGGGTGCAAGATATCACCACGAAAAATACGACGGAACAGGTTATACAGAGGGCAGAAAGGGCGAGGATATTCCTCTTCTTGCGAGAATTATCTGCGTTGCCGACTCTTACGACGCTATGGCTTCAAAGAGATGTTACCGTGCGGATTTACCCAAAGATTATATCCTTTCGGAACTTGAAAAGTGTTCGGAAACTCAGTTTGACCCCGAAATCGCAAAGGTTATGATTGGTATGATAAACGACGGCTATGTTGAAACTGTAAAGGCTGCTGTCGAAGAAGAAAAAGCGGACGATGTTCCGATTGAAATAGCTTAGCGGGGAGCCCCCGCGGGCTGTTCGTTTCGGACTTTGTTAAAGATAATAAAAAAGAACTCGGAAATGACAAACAGTTGTTTCCGAGTTTTATTTTGGCGGAGAGCCCCCGCGGGCTGTTCGTTTCGGACTTTGTTAAAGATAATAAAAAAGAGCTCGGAAATGACAAACAGTTGTTTCCGAGTTTTATTTTAGCGGGGAGCCCCCGCGGGCAGATTTTAAAACTACGATAAAACGAAAAGATTGTGCTTTATACAAGGAAGTTTCCCGAAGTCGTACAAGGGTACTACGAGGGGAACTGACGCGGTAGAAAGTGCAAGATTTCTCGTTTTATTACCCCACAAGGTTAAAAGTTAAAAAATAATAATCCCCCTCTTGCGAGGGGGATATATTTTTTAACCCATAATAACTTCTACTGTGTGAACGCCACCGTCAAATACGGGGAGAACAACGCCGTCAACTGCGTTTCCGTCAACTGTCATTGACTTAACGCCCTTGCAAACGTGATCGGGGTTCTTGACAGTAATCTTGTATTCAGCACCACGATACTTTCTTGTAGCTGTGAAGCCGTCCCATTCGTGAGGAATTGAGGGGTCAACCTTAAGTCCGTCGAAATCGGGCTGAACGCCGAGGATATACTGTGAAATAGCAACCATGTTCCAGGCAGCTGTACCTGTGAGCCATGAGTTCTTTCCTTCACCGAATCTTGAAGCGTCCTTACCTGCAACCATCTGACCGTAAACATAAGGTTCTGTCTTATGAAGGTCTGAGATGTCTTCGTTGAAAGCAGGAGCAATCTTTGAATAGTATTCGAATGCCTTGTCACCACGGCCGGCATATGCTTCGGCACATATGATCCAAGCGTTGTTGTGTGTAAAGATACCTGCGTTTTCCTTGTATCCGCCGGGATATGTTGAAATTTCACCGTACTGAACATAGTACTTTGTGAATGCAGGGTTATTGAGAACAAGACCGTATTTTGTGTTGAGGTACTTGTCTATGGAGTTGAGTGTCTTGATGTCAGCGCCTTCAGCCTTGCCGATTTCTGACATAACTGCAAATCCCTGAGGTTCAATAAAGATCTTTCCTTCTTCACATTCGTTTGAACCCATCTTCTTGCCTTCTGCGTCGTAAGCTCTAAGGAACCATTCGCCGTCGAAAGCGTGAGCCATAACGTTCTGCTTCATCTTGTCGATTTCAGCCTGAGCCTTGTCTGCTTCGTCGTTCTTTCCGAGGTGACGGAGAATTCCTACATATGAAGGGCCTGCGTATGTAAAGAGTGTTGCAACCATTACTGATTCAGCAATCTTTGAGTAACCGCCTTCTGCTGCAAACTTGGGGTTTGTATATGTCTGGAATGATTCACCTGGAGTATCAGAGTAGCAAGAAAGGTTGATACAGTCGTTCCAGTCAGCACGCATAGCGAGAGGAAGTCCGTGAGGGCCTAAGTTTTCAACGATATGATAGAATGAAACTGTGAGGTGATCAAGCATGGGTTTCGCGAGTTTTTCATCGTTATCATAAGGAACCATTTCATCGAGGATTGACCAGTCGCCTGTTTCCTTGATGTATGAACCTACTGAAAGAATCATCCACAGTGGGTCGTCTGAGAAGTCACCGCCGATATCAGAGTTACCCTTCTTTGTAAGGGGCTGATACTGGTGATAGCATCCACCGTCGGGGAGCTGTGTTGAAGCAAGGTCAATGAGTCTTTCTCTTGCTCTGTCGGGGATCTGATGAACGAAACCTAAGATATCCTGATTTGAATCACGGAAGCCCATTCCACGACCGATACCTGATTCAAAGTAAGAAGCTGAACGTGAAAGGTTGAATGTAACCATACACTGATACTGGTTCCAGATGTTAACCATTCTGTTAACCTTATCATCGGGTGTTGCAACGTTGAAAATACCGAGGAGCTTTTCCCAAGCCTCGCCGAGTTCTTTAAGACCTTCAGCTACCTTTTCGGGTGTGTTGTATTTTTCAATCATTGCTACTGCTTTTTCCTTGTTGATAGTCTGTCCGTCTGCTTCGAACTTCTTGTCAACAGGGTTTTCAACATAGCCTAAAATATAAACGAGTGTCTTTGTTTCGCCAGCGCCCAGAGTAATGCTCTTATAGTGTGAAGCGATGGGTGACCAGCCGTCAGCAACTGAATCTGTGCATTTTCCTGCCTTAACTGCTTCGGGGCTGTCAAATCCGTTATAGAGACCTATGAATGAATCGCGGTCTGTATCGTAACCGTCGATAGAATCGTTTACTGTATAGAATGCATAGTGGTTTCTTCTGTCGCGGTATTCTGTCTTATGATAGATTGTTGAACCGTCGATTTCAACTCTACCTGTTGAGAAGTTTCTCTGGAAGTTTGTGCAGTCGTCCTGAGCGTCCCATAAGCACCATTCAGCGAATGAGAAGAGGCTGAATGTCTTGTCTTCTTTACCTTCGTTAGTAAGAACAACCTGCTGAACTTCACCGTCATAGTTCTGAGGAACGAAGAATGTTACTTCAGCCTTAAGGTCGTTTTTCTTACCTGTGATAACTGTATATCCCATACCGTGACGGCATTCGTAAGCGTCAAGTTCTGTCTTAACGGGTGACCAACCGGGGTTCCAGATTGTTCCGTTATCGTTGATATAGAAATATCTTCCGCCCATATCTATGGGAACGTTGTTATAACGGTATCTTGTGATTCTACGAAGACGTGCGTCTTTATAGAAACAATATCCGCCTGCTGTATTTGAAATAAGTGAGAAAAAGCTCTGTGTTCCAAGATAGTTTATCCAGGGATAAGGAGTTCTCGGGGAAGTGATGACATATTCTTTTCTTGTGTCGTCAAAGTGTCCGAACTTCATTTTGTTTACCTCGTTTTCTTTTAGATTTTCTGAAAGTCTGCAAAATTCGCAGAACTATACAGATATATTATACAATACATACCTTTTTCGGTCAAGGTCTTTTTGTTTAAATCCTCTAAGTACTTTGTAACAAAAAAAATCGCTTTTTAATGTCTATATTAACTACATCAGAAGGTAACCTAAAGCTAAAAGCATCTTCATATCGGCACCGTTTCGGGCAAGGATTATAAGGAGAAAAATAATAAGCGCCTTTTCTTCGTCTATCTTTATATCGGGTAAAATTCCCTCTAAAAAGCCCTTGTTTACGGGCGTTTCGTTATGTATGGGTTGCGGTTGAGGTTGTGGTTTCGGAGGGGGAGGCGGTGGAGGTGGGGGAGGTTCATTCTTGACTAAACTTTTTGACCTTTCCTGCATTTCTCTCACTCTTCTTTCGGCGTCTTTCTGCATAGCCATCATTTCTTCTCTTGTATAGTTTCTCGACGCCATAAGAAAATTCCCCCTTAAATCATATTTTCAAACTCTGATAAAATCCCCGAATTCTTAGCAAACGAGATAAGATTCATCATTTTTAAAAACTTAATTGCCTTGTCGGTTTTCTGTTGTCTTTCCGCCGAAAGATGAGGTTTTAAAGCGACAAGAAGAGATGTATTCTTATCGTTTTCCGTCATATTTTTTGCCATCTGCGAAAACATCATAAGTTTTGAAATATCGGGCATATCATTCGGAACGGGAAGCGACGGCGCAGGCGTCGGGGGAGCTTCATTTTCCCCCGACATACCCATCATCGAAGCGAGTTTCTTAATTTGTTCCATACTCTCTTTATCAGAAAGGATTTCGTTTATCTTACTCATCAAGTCGTCGATTTCAAACTACCCCTTTCCCGTGAGTTTGTTATAGAGTGCTTTTGCCTCAGGGCTTGACATCATCTGCTGAACCATCTGTGGATTTTTAAGTGCCATATTGAATTTCATCGCGTCCGAGGGGGACATATTTTTCATCGCGTTATCGAATTTTCCCTCTGAAAGTTCCTTTTTAAGCTGTTCCGCGGGAACGCCGAGTTTTGCGCTTACAACCTTTATCAGAGCGTCCATATTAGAGTTGTTCATAGAAAAAATCCTCCTTGAATTCAGTTAAAATATATGCTAAAATTTCAGTATATATTACAGTATATTTTTTAAAGGAGAATTTGTGATTTGAGAATTATTGTTTTTTCCGACACTCACGGCAAAGCGAGCAGTCTTTTTGATGTTGTTGAAAAGCATAAAAAAACAACCGATATATTTATCCATTTAGGTGACGGTGAATGTGAAGCGGATATGGTAAAAACGGCTTATCCCGAAATAGACCTTCGTTATGTAAGAGGGAACTGCGATGTCCGTTCGGGCGCACCTATGTCACTTCTTATCGAAGCGGATCACGGCAGAAAAATCTATGCAACCCATGGTCATATGCTTGAAGTAAAATTCGGGATAGGAACAATCCTGAAAGAAGCAAAAGCACAAGGCGCTGATATCGTTCTTTTCGGGCATACCCACGAGCGTTTTTACTATTACGACAGTGACAGTGAAACCTATGTTTTAAACCCCGGTTCGCTCTCTCAGCCAAGAGATGAAAATCTTCCCTCTTATGCACTTATCGATATAGTGCCAAGTGGTGTTGTGATGAATATTACTGATTTTTTGAACTGATTTTTTATGAGGGTTTCGGCTCGCGGGCGGTGAACCACCGCAGGTATATCGTTTCGTAGTTTGATATGAAAATAAATTTATGGCTCGGTGACGCACATACTAATGAGCGTATAAATAAAGTTGGTGCGTGCGAAAAGAGTAAACTATCAGCCTTGATATCGGCAACGGACTATTTGCTGTTGCGAATGGAATAATCCGAACGCGAACGCGTGAGTGAGCGAAGACTCTCTGTCAAGAGTGTGCCTTTGCCTACTTTCCGCACAAGCGGAAAGTATGGTCGCCAAAGACTCCGTAAGGAGTCGGGGCGAAAGCGGTGAGCCACCGCAAGCGTATCATTACGCAGTTTGTCAGGATAAAAAATAATCCACCCTTTCGGGTGGATTTATTTTTTTATTCTTCAGTATCTTCATCATCAGGAACAACATCGGGTTCGATAACCTCGTTTGCTTCTTCAGCCTTAGCGGAATCTTCCTGAGCCTTTGCCTGTTCGTCGGAGAGCTGTTCAACTTCTTCAACTTCGGCTTCTTCGTCGTGTTCGGCACGTGTAAACGAAACAACCCTGTTATCGCCGTTTACCCTCATAAGTCTTACGCCCGTTGCGTATCTGCCCATAACTCTTATGTCACAAGCTCTTATTCTTATGATGATACCCTCAGTTGAGATCATAATGATATCGTCTTCTTCATCGACAACCTTAATTCCACAAACATAGCCCTTTTCGTCTGATGCCTTGTAGTTGAGAAGTCCGTATCCGCCTCTGTTCTGAACTCTGTAAGAATCGATTTCACATCTTCTTCCGTTACCCTTATCTGTAACAGTAAGAACAGTTGCGCCTTCTCTTATTCTTGCCATAGAAACAACATAGTCACCCTCGCGGAGCTTGATTGCTCTTACGCCGTGTGCTGTTCTCGACATCGAACGGATCTTGTTTTCACCTATTCTTATTGCTCTTCCGTTATGGGTTGCAACGATAAGTTCGTTTTCGCCCTCGGTCATTCTTACTCCTGCGATTTCGTCGCCCTCGTCAAGACCAATAGCTATAAGACCGTTCTTTCTTACGTTCTTATAAGCAGAGAGGGGAGTTCTCTTAATCTTGCCGTTTTTAGTAACCATAACAACGAACTTTCCTTCGTCAAAATCCGATGTTTTAAGCATAGCGGCAATCTTTTCGCCCTCTGAAAGTGGAAGAAGTCCCACAATATTAGTTCCTCTCGACTGCTTTGAGCCTTCGGGGATTTCATAGCATTTCATCTTATACATTATTCCCTTATTCGAGATAAAGAGAATAAAGTCGTGTGTTGAAGCTACAAACATATCCTCAACATAGTCTTCTTCTCTGCGCTTCATTCCCGAAACGCCCTTTCCGCCTCTGTTCTGTGTGTTATACATAGAAAGCGGCTGACGTTTTACATAGCCTATGTTTGTATATGTTACAACGCTTGTTTCTTCTGCGATAAGGTCTTCTATATCAACCTCGCCCGAAACGTTTTCAATGCCTGTTCTTCTTTCGTCGCCGTATTTATCCTTGATTTTCATAAGTTCTTCTCTTATGATTTCAAGAACCTTTCTTTCGTCAGCGAGTATTCCTTCGAGTTCGGCAATCTTCGCTTCGATAGCAGCGAGTTCGTCTAAAATCTTCTGTCTTTCCATATTGGAAAGCTGATAAAGACGCATCTGCGCAATAGCGTCTGCCTGAATATTTGAAAGACCGAATCTTTCCATAAGTCTGTCTTTGATTTCCTGCTGGTTTTTAGATGTTCGACAGATTTTGATTACTTCATCGAGATTATCAACAGCAATTTTAAGACCCTGTAAAATATGCTCTCTTTCGCGAAGCTTTTTAAGGTCAAACATTGTTCTGTTTCTGATAACTTCTATCTGGAATTTTATATATTCGTCCAAGACCTGTTTGAGTGATAAAACCTTAGGAACGCCGTCAACTAAAGCAAGCATAATAACGCCTACTGTATCCTGAAGCTGAGTATATGAGAAAAGCTTATTGAGAACAATCTGTGCTATTGCATCTTTTTTGAGTTCGATGCAGATTCTCATTCCGTCTCTGCCCGATTCATCGCGGACTGTATGAATACCCTCAACTCTCTTTTCCTTAGCGAGCATAGCGATGTTTTCTATAAGTCTCGCCTTGTTTACCATATAGGGTATTTCGTGGATAAGAATACATTCTCTGCCCTTGATTTCTTCTATTGAGGTTTTAGCACGAAGAGTAATTTTTCCTCTGCCCGTAGCATATGCAGCTCTTATCCCTGCTCTGCCCATTATAATTCCGCCTGTCGGGAAATCGGGGCCTTTGATATGCTGCATAAGTTCATCTAAGGTAGCGTCGGGATTATCTATAACATAATCGATAGCGTCGATAACTTCGCCCAAATTATGAGGGGGAATATTTGTCGCCATACCAACGGCAATACCTGTCGAACCGTTTACTAAAATGTTCGGGAAACGTGAGGGTAAAACAACGGGTTCTTTAAGTCTGTCGTCGTAGTTTCTTGTATATGGAATTGTTTCTTTGTTGATGTCAGAAAGCATTTCCATCGAGATTTTTGCCATTTTAGCTTCTGTATAACGATAAGCAGCGGCAGGGTCACCATCGACAGAACCGAAGTTTCCGTGTCCGTCAACTAAAGGATATCTGAGCGAAAAATCCTGCGCAAGACGAACAAGTGCGTCATAAACAGATGCGTCACCGTGGGGGTGATATTTACCGAGAACATCACCAACGGTTGCGGCACATTTAAGGTATTTTTTATCGGGGGTAAGCCCTGCTTCATACATTGTGTATAAAATTCTTCTGTGAACGGGTTTAAGGCCGTCTCTTACATCAGGCAAGGCACGCGATACGATAACCGACATCGAATAATCAAGAAACGAAGTTTTCATTTCTTTTTCAATGTCAACGGGAATTATCTTCTGATTGGGGTTGTCAAACATTATTTTTCACACCTATTCGTTTTATTTCTGTGGATAGAATTTCTTTGCTTTTTCTGAAAATTCTTTTCTTAGCGTTTCAATCTGTTCTTCTGAAAGAAATCTTTTCGGAATTACATAAAACATCTGTTTTTTGATATAGATTATAAACTCATCGGGGATTTCTATAACATAGGGTAAATCCGTTTCATAGAAGATTATTTTCGGAGAAACCTCAAAAGGTTCGTTTGTTTCGGGGTTTATTTTCGGAACAACCGAAATCTTTATCTTGTCATCAAAAACTTCTGTTTCATAGCTGTCGTCTTCTATTGTAGATAACGCTTCGCGGAGAGTTTTTCTTCGCTTTTTAGGCATTACCCATAGAATTACTATAAAAGCAAGACAGATAGCAACAAGCATAACATTATTGTTGTTATCGGGATATTTTTGAATTGCGGTTATGAGATTTAAAACCCCTATAATGCCGACTAAAACCGTAAAGATTGTATTACGCCCGAATTCAAATTTTTTCTGAACTTCATAAAAAGATTTGTCGTAATCATCAACGGTTATTGTATAGTTGAGCTCCGTGAGTTTAACGCTTTCTTTAACTTCGTTTTCCATTTTAAATTCCTTTTAGATATCGAGATTTTTAACGTATTTAGCGTTCTTTTCAATAAATTCCTTTCGGGGAGCAACCTTGTCGCCCATAAGGATTGTGAATATTTCGTCCGCCTTTACAGCGTCTTCCATATCGACACGCTTCATAGTTCTTGTTTCGGGGTTCATTGTTGTTTCCCATAACTGTTCGGGATCCATTTCACCGAGACCTTTATAACGCTGAATTTCGGGTGAATGTGTTTCTGTCGAAAGTTCCCTGATATATTCATCTCTTTCTTCGTCAGAGAATGCATATCTTACTTGCTTTCCTCTCGAAATCTTATAGAGAGGTGGCTGAGCGAGATAAATATTTCCGTTTGTTATAAGAGGACGCATATATCTGAAGAAGAATGTCAGAAGAAGTGTTCTGATATGAGAACCGTCAACGTCGGCATCGGCCATAATGATTATCTTTCCGTAGCGGAGCTTTGAAAGGTCAAAATCCTCACCGATAGAAGTTCCTAAAGCGGTTACAACAGGCATAAGCTTTTCGTTTCCGTAAACCTTGTCAATTCTTGTTTTTTCAACGTTGAGCATTTTTCCCCATAAGGGTAAAATAGCCTGATAACGTCTGTCTCTGCCCGACTTGGCAGATCCGCCCGCTGAGTCTCCTTCGACGATATAGATTTCTGTGAGTTCAATGTCTCTTTCGGAACAGTCAGCAAGTTTGCCCGGCATAGAAGCGTTTTCCATAGCGGATTTTCTTCTCGCGGTTTCTCTCGCTTTTTTAGCAGCCTCACGTGCTTTCTTGGCGTCCATAGCCTTATCGAAGATATCTCTTGCCACTGCGGGATTATCTTCAAAGAAATACATAAGCTTGTTATAGACAAGATTTTCTATAAAAGGCTTGACTTCGGGGTTTCCGAGTTTACCCTTTGTCTGTCCCTCAAATTCACAGTTTTCAAGCTTAACCGAAATAATAGCTGTTATACCTTCTCTTACATCTTCGCCGACAAGCTTTGTTTCATCTTTGAAAAGATTATTTTTCTTTCCGTAATCGTTGAACACTTTGAGAAGAGCATTCTTAAATCCCGTTTCGTGCATACCGCCGTCAACTGTATGAATGTTATTTGCGAAAGAAAGAATTATTTCTTTATAGTTGTCGTTATACTGAAAAGCGATTTCAGCAGATGAAGTTCCTTCCTCGCCGTCAAGATAAATAACCTTATCGCCTAAAACATCAAGACCCTGAGTTTTATGGATATGTTCAACAAACTCTCTTATTCCGCCTTCATAATGAAGAATTTCGCCCTTTATATCATCGGGATTTCTCTTGTCTGAGAAATTTATTTTTATTCCCGCATTCAGAAATGCCTGTTCACGAAGACGCTTTAAAAGTGTTTCATAATCATATTCTGTTGTTTCAAAAATTTCAGAGTCAGCTAAGAATTTAACAGTTGTTCCTGTTTCTTCTGTATCGCCTATTACTTTTAACTGTTCAGAATAATTTCCTCTCTCGAATCTCTGAAAATGAACTTTTCCGTTACGCTTTACAGTAAGTTCAAGGTATTCCGAAAGTGCGTTAACAACCGAAGCACCAACACCGTGAAGACCGCCCGCAACTTTATATCCGCCACCGCCGAACTTTCCGCCCGCGTGGAGAATGGTATATACAACCGTTGCAGCAGAAATCTTTTCTGTCGGGTGAATATCAACGGGAATTCCTCGTCCGTTATCGCTTACCTGAATTACATTGTTAGGTAATATTTCAACAACGATTTCGGAACAGTATCCCGCCAGAGCTTCGTCAATCGCGTTATCGACAATTTCATAAACGAGATGATGAAGTCCCTTAGGGCCCGATGAACCGATATACATTCCGGGTCGTTTTCTTACCGCTTCAAGCCCTTCCAGAACCTGAATTTCACTGGCATTGTAACTTGTGTTGTTCATAACATTTTCCGACATTTTCTATCTGACCGTCCTCTTCTGAAATACAGTTAATACAAACTGATATTTCTTTTCTTTTTAAACTCAAAATATTCAACTCTGCTGTCCTCGTTTCCGAGCGCTCTTTTCTTTAAAGTTGATGAAGATATATTTGAAATATAAACTGTCTGATTATTGTTTTCATCAATACAGACAATATAAGACTTAGGCATTTTATATGAAACATTTATAACCTGCTTGTTCTTTTCAGCCCTCGCCAAAAAATCCTTTGTTATCTTTCCCGTTGAGGTGTTTTCGATATCAAAAATACCTATTATCTCTTTTCGGTGGATAACAATATTGTTTCCTAAATGAAGATACATCTTTATCTCCTATTTATTTTCGTCAAGTTTTAAAATATCACTTGCATCTATAGCTTCTACTTTGTATCCGCCGATTTTTATCATTTTCTTAAGGTTATCAACAAATTCAATAACCTCACCGCGCTGAATGGCATAGAGGTTTCCTATTCTCGCTTCAAGTGCGACGATAGGATCACAGCAGGTGAGAATAACCTGCATATCATCGATTTCGTTCATAACATAAATCTGACGTCTTTTATCGATTTCTGATAAAGCGTCATCGAAAAGGATTATCGGTGATTCACCCGTAAGACGCATAAGTATTTCAGCCTGAGCAAGTTTGAGTGAAAGTGCTACAGATCTCTGCTGACCCTGTGAGCCGTATTCACGGAGATTAAGGTCATTTACTTCGATGATGATATCATCTCTGTGAGTTCCTGTGCCCGTAAAGCCCATACGGATATCTTCATCTCTCATAGAGAGAAGTTTTTCTTTATAGATTTCTTTCAGAGCTTCTTGCTTCATACCCTTGAAACTTTCAAAAACAGTTGACTGATATTTAAGCGACATATATTCGTGTCCTCTTGACATATCAAAGAAAACTCTCTTAGCGCATTCTCTTAAAAGATGCGAATATTCCTCACGCATCAAAGAGATATTTGTGCCGTGATCTGAAAGCTGTTCATCATAGATATCAAGAAGTGAAACATCGCCTCTTCCCATCTGGATTTCTTTAAGAAGCATATTTCTCTGTGAAAGAATGTCGTTGTATTTATTCAGATGCATAATGTAAACGGGTTTAAGCTGTGAAACACAGATATCTATGAATGTTCTTCTGTGTTCGGGCCCGCCCTTTGAAAGTTCGAGGTCATCGGGGGTAAAGATTATGCATCTTAAATTTCCGAAAATCTGAGAAAGCGATTTTTTCTTGACGCCGTTGAGATATACTTTTTTATCCCTCGGATTACTTTTTTCAACGACATATAAAATCTTGTTTTCTCTTTCGTTTGTTGTATATGTTATTTCAACGGTTGCTTTTTCTTTTGTGAAATCAACGATATCCTTGTCTTTCAGATTTCTAAAACTTCTGCAACCCGTTGCAAGCCATATCGCTTCAACGATATTTGTCTTTCCGTTTGCGTTTTCTCCGACAAGAATATTCACAGTAGGAGTTACTTTTATATCAACGTTGATATTCTTGAAACCGTCGATTTTAAGATGGGTTATTCTCATAGCTTTTAAGCGTTGTAAACGGTGATTTCATAATCTTCAACCGTTACAACATCACCCTCCCTTATTTTTTTTCCGCGCATTGTGCATACTTCGCCGTTGACTTTTACTCTGCCTTCCAAAATAATTTCCTTTGCGATACCGCCCGTTTCAACGAGGTTCGCAAATTTGAGTAAACTATCAAGCTTTATGAATTCTGTTCTGATTTCGAGTTCTATTTTTTCCATTTATAAAAAACCTCTTTATTAGTCTTTAAGTCTTACAGGGAGAACGAGGAATGTGAACTTGTCGCCCTCTAAGGGTGAAATCTTCATAGCAGAAAGACCGCCTGTCATACAGAATTTAACCTTATCTGTTTCTGAAGCCTTTAAAGCGTCGAGGAAATATCTTCCGTTAAAGCCGATTTCTATTGTGTTGCCCGAAAAATCAACTTCGATTTCGTCGTTTACTTTACCGAGAATTGTCGAGCAGGAAATTTTCATAGTTCCGTTATCAAAGTTGCAACGAACGGGTGCTTTTGCCTTATCAGAGATAATAAGCATACATCTTTCAAGCGCACTGATAACTTCTCTTGTGTTTACGATAACTTCTGTTGTGGAAATTTCGGGGATAGAGCCTTTGTAGTTGTGGAACTGTCCCTCTAAAAGTCTCGAGAATACAGAATATCCGTTTATGTTGAAGATGATGTGTTTTCTGCTTGTGATGATGTTACACATATTGTCTTCTTCGTCGTTCATAAGGTTAGAAACTTCTTTGAGTGACTTAGCGGGAACGACAAATCTGAAATAATCTTCGTTGTTTGTCTGTTCTGATCTTACTGCAAGTCTGTAACCGTCGATTGCAACGAGATTGAAAACGCCGTTTTCTATTTCAAAGAGTTCACCTGTGAGAATAGGCTTGTTGTCTGTAACCGCAACGGCGAAAATTGTCTGACCGATCATATTCTTTAAAAGTGACTGAGGAATAGAAAGTGACTTTTCTTTGTCGAATTCAGGGATATCGGGGTATTCATCAGCAGGAAGTGATGTTACCGCACAAGCTGCTTTGTTGCTTGTGATTTTGGTTGAAAGTGTAGAGTCAACTTCAACAGTAACTTCTTCATCGGGCATTCTTCTTATCATTTCGGCAAAAAGCTTTGGGTTTACTATAAATGCACCCTTTTCGCAGTTTGTTGCTTCTACTTCTGTTGTGATACCGAGTTCGAGGTCGTATCCTGTAAGACATATTTTATTTTCCTTGACTTCGATTTTAATACCTTCAAGTGCAGTTATTGTAGATTTGAATGCAGCTGCTCTTGAAACATTTCCTATTGCAGATGAAAGTTCTGATTTTTTACAAGTGAATTTTGACATAGAAATTGACCTCGCTTTATCTGAATTTTTTTTGTTGAAAAGTATAGATCATTTTTTTATGGATATGAAAATCTTTTTATAAAAAAATGATATGTTTAGTAGAGATTAGTAGTGTCGGTTGAAACTGTTTAAAAGTGGGATGAGCATCGGTAAAACCTGAGAAAAATTTTTCTTTCTTTTTTCAACACGACTTAACAGAAACTAACAGACATTTTTTTCCTTGTTGAAAAGTTTATTTTTTGTGGAGTTAGTTTGGAAAAATTGTTTATTTGCGGGTAGCACCCACGAGCATATCGTTACAGAGTTTATTTTACAAAGAGTATTTCGCACTCTGAGGAGTGCGACCTTCTTTTTATTTCGCAAAAAAGAAGGCAAAATGCGCCTCTTGCAGAGGGCTTTCGCTCGTTCATGCGCTCGCGTTCGGATTAGTTCATTCGCAATAAGATATAAGCCCGTTGCCAATATTAAGACTGAAAAATAACTTTTCATCGCACGCACTGACTTTTTTATATGCTCATTAGTGTGTTTGTCACCGAGCCGTTTTTTTATTTCTTAAAACAAACTCCGTAACGATCTGCCTGCACGGGCTCCGTGCTATTTATCGCGGATGTTCTTTATGATGTCATCAACGCTTTCTTTAAGGTGCTGATCCTTTTTGAGCGCCGTATCTATAGAGTTAAGCGAATAAACGATTGTCGAGTGGTCTCTTCCGCCGAGCTCTTTTCCGATGGCTTCCTGTGAAAGACCTGTTATCTCTCTTATACAATAGATAGCAACCTTTCTCGCAACCGAAATCTGCTGTTGTCTTTTGTTTGAACGTATATCGTCAGATGTTACATTGTAGATGTTTGCAACCTCTGTTATGATATTTTCGACAGTAACGGGAATAGGTTGTGAGTCTGTTAAAATATCCTTGATAACGCTCTGTGCCATTGAGAGAGTGATGTTTGTTCCGAGTAAATGTTTTGAAGCCTTGAGCTTTTTAACCGCACCCTCTAACTGACGGATATTTGTTTTGAGCTTGTTTGCTATGTATTCAGCGACTTCATCGGGGATAGTAAGCTGTAAAAGTTCTGCCTTTCTTCTGATGATAGCCATTCTTGTTTCGAAATCGGGAACAGAAATGTCCGCAATAAGACCCCATTCGCATCGTGTTCTGATTCTGTCTTCAAGGGTTTTTATATCACGTGGCGGACGGTCAGATGTAAGAACTATCTGTTTTCCCATTTTGTAAAGGTCGTTGAAGGTATGGAAGAATTCTTCCTGAGTAGACTCTTTACCCGCTATGAACTGAACGTCATCGACGAGAAGAATATCAGCCGAGCGGTATTTCTGATGGAACTGTGATGTATCCTTTTTCTGATGGATAGAATCGATAAGTTCGTTTGTGAAAGCTTCGCCCGTAACATAGATTATGTTTGATCCGGGGAAGTTCTTGTTGAATTCGTGCGCTATTGCTGTGAGTAAGTGAGTTTTTCCGAGACCCGACGGGCCGTATATGAAAAGCGGGTTATAGATTGAATGTTCCGATGAACTTTTGGGCGACTGCTGAACGCCTGCAACGGCAGTACAAGCGGCATAGGCAAATTCGTTTGATCTTCCTACGATGAATGTGTCGAAGGTGTATTCGTATTTTGCGCCCTCGAAGATATTCTTCATTTCGTTTGTTCTGTTTTCTGCGGCATACATTTCGCCGAGCATATCTTCCTGAACGACGATTTTAACCGAAATAGGAAATCCCATAACATCTGAAAAGCCTTTTTCTAAGATGTCGGTATAGTTTCTTTCAACTATATCCCTTGCGAATTCGTGGTTTATGCCAAGAACTGCTGTATTTCCGTTTTCAAGCTCAACCGCAGTAAGCCCTTTTATCCAGGAATTATAGCCTACGGAGGTTATAAGTTCGGCCTGTAAGATGTATTGTTTGACGCTTTCAAATACTCCATTGAACGATGTCATTTTGAAAATTCCTCCCGTCATTTCCTTAAAATCAAAACTTAAGATAATTATACTACATT
>JAGAJQ010000186.1 GCA_017828955.1 Oscillospiraceae bacterium | reverse complement strand
GGATATTATTCATCAATCAAGCTGATTTCTGACGATGAAGATACAGCTTATACCATCAGATTTACAGGAGTGGTAAAACAGACAGGTGATATGATATTTGAAAATATTAATCTCTGTGCTGTAAATACAAGAAATATCGTCACATCATATACCTTTACAGTTGGTAAATATTCTCTTACAGCTACAAATGTTGATTTCGGAAGAGTTTCATCAATTACAGGCAGCACAGGTTCGGATATTATTCTTGACGGTTGCTCTGTGAACGGAAAACTTACAGCAGTTAATGCTACTCTTTCAAACACAACGGTCACCGGTGCTGTAAAGACAACCAAGAAGCTTACTGTAATCGGAACAGCGACATTTGAAAACACAGTAAATGTCTATGGAATTAACGTTTCTGCTCCCGCGGGAATTACACTTAAGAAAGGAAAGCTTCTTACTATAGGTAAAGGCGGAAGCGGTCAGCAGGAAATACAGATAAGAATTGCAGGCGATATTACTGCAAAGACAAAAATCGGAACAATTCCTTCGGGATATTACAAAGGAAACTTTGTGGGCGAAAATGTTGATATCACTCTTCAGGGAACAACGGTATATGCAAATCCCAAAGTATAATTCCATTATGGCTTAAAACAAAAAGACTATCGTAAGAAATTACGATAGTCTTTTGTTTTGACCAGCTGTGAGAAAAATATTTTCTATGCTATAATAAAAATATATTTTAAAAAACAGACTTTTTTCAAAGCTCGATCGTTTATATATCAGAAAGGAGGAGAAACCCTTGAAACCTCGGCTTATATTCCTTTAACAGAAAAAACATCAACAAACGCTGATGTTGATATGAATGTTTTAGGGGTAATCGCTTCTGAATCAAGCGTTAATGTTCTTGTTGAACTCACAAGAAACGACGGTAAGGATTTTCCTGAAAAACTTGAGATAGATAAGTGATAACTTCAAAAATCCACCTCTTTGATGAAAGGGGTGGATTTTTTATAAATATCATAAGGAATTTCTTTACAGAACTATACTTTTGTGGTAAAATTATATTACAGATAATTCTGATTTTATTAAGGAGGACTGACAAATGGGCATATTCGATTCAATTATGAAAGCAGCAGGCGATGTTTTACAGCAAGAACCTGCAAAACCCGAAGCTACTAATGATTCACAGGTAGGAAAGGGAAAGAACTATACAGAAACTTTCACATTTTCTGCATTGCCGAATAATCTTTCGGAATTACAGGCTATGCCTGAGGCATCACTTGATTCTGCATTCAAAACAACAGCACTCACAATCGCAGTTCTTTGTTCTTATGAAAAAAATCCCGATGCTTGTATTGAAATGCTTAACTTCTTAAAAGGTCCCGCGGAAGTCAGCACATACGAAAAAGACTTTATCAAGGAGCGTCTTAAAGATAAATATTATAAGACATTTTCTTTCTTTGAAGGAGCTACTCCCGAAAACAGCTATAAACCCGATACTCCTTATGTTATAAAGGTAAGCGAAAACCCCTATTCATTCGATAACGAAAACTGGGCAACACTTTATGTAACAAGTGGCGGCGCTGATAACCCACGCCCCATAAAACTCAGAAAGAAACCCTCTACAAATCAGTGGTTCTTGAATGAAATCCAGTGCCTTTCCGATATCCGAATTCCCGTCGCAGAAGACCCCTGGGCGTAAAGAAAACGGCGTATGCAAAATTGCATACGCCGTTATTTTTACTTTACATATTTTCTGACACTATACCTTACAAATTCCGCTGTGCCGTCGCCGTGTTTATCGATGTTGTTTTTAAATCGTTCATCCGAGACATACATTTCAGCAAGACCTTTAAGGATTTCATCGGTGCAGTTATAGAAGTTTTCTGTGATATAATCCTGCAACTTCTTTACAAGCCCCTCAGCCTTATCGGGACTGTTTTTCATACATTCAGAAAATTCAGCGAAAATATCGTCCATTCCACTTGTGAGACTATTCCATTTTTCATCGGAATAGTCTTTTGTTTTTTCAAGGCTTTCTTTGTAAGCGTCAGTATCTCCCCACTTTTCTTTCGCCTCTTTTTTATACATCTCACGCTGTTTTTCAAATTCACTGTTATCAAAAATATTCATAGATAAATCTTCTCCTTTCAAGTTTTTATTGAGTGCAGATATCATTCTTTCAAGACGTTCTTTTTTAAGCGTTAAAAGATGAATCTGTTTTTTTATTGCACTCTTTTTGTCATAATCGAGTGATGATAGTATTTCTGATATTTCTTTAAGAGGAAAATCAAGTTCACGATAGAAAAGAATTTCCTGCATCTTTGAAAGATTTTCTTCGTCATAAAAACGATAGCCGTTCTGTTCGTCAACAGAAGATGGCTTTAAAAGGCCTGTTTCATCGTAATAATGAAGTGTGCGCACACTTACTCCTGTGAGTTCTGAAAAATCTTTTATTTTCAGTTTCATTCTATCGCCTCCCTGATATGATTATATACTATGACGCAACGTCAGAGTCAATAGGTTTTTGAAAATTTTTTTGAAAAGGATGATTTTCATATTCAAAAAATAAAAATAAGATAAGAATAAATCTCCTTTAAATACAGATACTACTATCACAATTTTGTATTGAAGGAGATTTATTATATTATGAAAGCGACAGGAATTGTCAGAAGAATCGACGACCTTGGAAGAGTCGTTATTCCGAAAGAAATCAGAAGAACTATGAGAATAAGAGAGGGTGACCCGTTACAGATGACATTGACACAAGAGGAGCAGTTTTTAGAAGCGATGTTTACTCTCGGGAATAGATTAGGGTAGCGTAGTTTCGGAAAAAATCGACATTTTATAAAATGATTCTTTGGTGAGAAGGAATTTTGAAACCAATATATTAACATTATTATTGACATATTAACATTTAATATGTTATAATAATAAAAATGATGTTAAAATGGTGGTGGGAATATGCAGGAGTATATCAGTCAGACATTCGGTTTT
>JAGAJQ010000185.1 GCA_017828955.1 Oscillospiraceae bacterium | reverse complement strand
ACAAAATCTCTCTTTTGCACAAAATCAAAAGAGAGATTTTATAAATTTATGCTATAAGATTTTATCTCATTCCGACAAAAAGAAACACCACAACCTCTGAAAAAGAGGCTGTGGTGGCTGATTTTATCTGCGAGGAGGTCTCTGCTTGTTGACAGGTCTTGCATTTCTGTTCATTCTGCGACGCTTTTTCTTTCTCTTGTTTGCGATAATTACAAGTGCGATATATCCTGCAACGAAGAAGAGTACAACGCCGAGGGTTACCTTAAACCAGATTGAGCCAAAAAACTTCTTGACAAGATCAAGATTATAGGCGAGTGCTGATTTTTCAACACTCTGAGATGCAAGAAGATTTATTTCTGCAAGGGTTTCGCCCGAACATCTGAGTTCAAGTGTACCTATTTTATCGCCCGCTTTAACGGGTGCTTCAATTTCTTTGGGAAGATTTACCTTCTTTTCGATAACTGTTGTTTCGATAGATGTAGGCCAGAACATTTCAAAACCATGTTCGGGATGAACGAGGATATGATCTGCACCCGCTGAGTATTTAACAGAAACTTCGCCGAGTTCTTCGGTTACCGAAAGGATTGTTGTTTCTCTGAAATATGCAAAAGCCCATTCATAAAGTGATTTTGCATCTAAAAACGCACTCTGGAAATTGTTTCCCTCTTCGTCCTTCATAGGGCCGCCAAGAGTTACCAAAAGGTAGTTATATCCGCCAAAGCTTGCTGTTGACGCGAGGCATCTTCCCGCTTCATAGGTTGTTCCTGTCTTTGAGGGACCTATCGGTTCGTAATAATAATCACTCGTTCTGAGTATCATTTTATTTGTATGATAAATATTACGGGGTTCTGTATGTTTATTATTTGCAGGAATTTCGTAGCTGTAAGTGCTTGCTATTTCTTTGAATTCGGGAAGTGATACGGCATATTCCATAATCTTTGCCATATCCTTTGCGGTTGTATACTGATCGGGGTGATGAAGACCGTGCGCGTTGACGAAATGAGTGTTTTCACAACCGATTTCAACTGCCTTGTTATTCATCATTTCGACGAACCCTTCAACGCTTCCACCTACATAGTCAGCGAGGATACTTCCCGCTTCGCAGGCCGACTGAAGCATAAGACCATATAAAAGATCCTCTGCTGTTGCAACTTCACGAGGGCGGAAATCGGCAGTTGATGCACCCGACTGATAAAGTTCATCGAAAATATATGATGGCGCTTCAATCTGAGTGTTTTCAAGATCCTCAATATTTTCTATGGCAATAATTGCCGTCATAATTTTTGTAAGCGATGCAGGATACATAACCTTATCGGAATTTTTTTCATAGACGACTGTATCTGTATCGAGATTTATGAGGTATGCCGCCTCACTGTAAACTTCTGTGCTCGGAGTAAATGTAAGTGCGTTGACAGAACTCTGTGAAAACATTGACATTATTACTGCAAACACCAAGATTAAAGATATTTTTTTCATTCTGTTTTCTCCCTGATATTCTAAAATATTATGATTTAAAACTCATTTTAAACTATTATAACAAATTTTTATCCAAAAGAAAAGACCTTTTTTGGTTACAACATTATTACAAAAACACTTTACCTTTATATTAAAATGTGATATAATTGTTTTATTGTGATTATAAAGGTAATTAGGAGTGAATTTATGATTTGTATCACAGGTGACCTCCACGGCGATTTATCACGTCTGGGACACAAAAACATCAAAAAGCTCAAAAAAGGCGATTCTCTTATTATATGCGGAGACTTTGGCTGTATATGGGACGGTTCTTCAAAAGAAAACGCTACCCTCAAAGCTCTCGGGAAGAAAAAATTCAATGTTCTTTTCGTTGACGGCTGTCACGAAAACTACGATCTTTTAGAAAGTTATCCCATAGAAGAATGGAACGGCGGAAAAACAAGAGTTATCTCGGGAAATTTACGTCAGCTTATGAGAGGGGAACTTTTTGATATCGACGGAAAGAAAATCTTTGCTTTCGGCGGTGGTCAGAGTGAGGATAAGGACATAAAGAAAGAACAGAACAACTGGTGGGAGAATGAAACTCCTACTGAAGAAGAAATAGAAAACGCTATTGACAACCTCCTTACTGTAGAAAACAAGGTGGATTATATAGTAACTCACGAACCTCCTGCAACACTTAAGGAATTTTTACAGGTCGATACAAAGCAGAAGAGTGAAATGGGCGCTTATTTTGACAAACTCAAAGACTCTTGCGAATATATCAAGTGGTTTTTCGGAAAATGTCATATAAACCGCTCTATTCCGCCTAAATACCAGGCTGTTTTTGATGAAGCTTTTATTATTGAATAAAGATATTAAAAAGGGTATCGGTCACAAACCGATACCCTTTTGTTTTATTTTGAAGAAAATGCAGATCTGAGTTTTTCGAAGAAAGATTTCTTCTTTTTATCGGGGATTTCCTTTATCTTTGAAGCTTCCTCATAGGCTTTTTCAAAGAAAAGTTCCTGAGCGTTTGTTTTCTCTGAAGAATTTTCTTCTTTATAGCGGTATATTCCGTCATCTCCCTGAACTCTCGCCTTTACATTATCCGAAAGAAGAGTTGTGAAAATGCCGTAAATTCTGTCGGCTATTCCCTTATCATATATAGGAACCGCAACCTCTACTCTTCGGAGGGTATTTCTTGTCATAAAATCGGCTGAAGATATATAAACTTTTCTTCCCTCACCCTCACCGAAAATATAAATTCTCGAATGTTCAAGGTATCTTCCGACAATACTTGTTACAGTTATGTTTTCTGTATAATCCTTGACGCCTGAAACAAGACAGCATATCCCTCTTATTACAAGATCGGTTTTAACGCCCGCTTTTGAAGCCTCAATAAGTTTTTCGATTATAACCTTATCTGTGAGAGAATTGAGTTTAAGACCGATATATGAGGGGTTTCCCATTGTAGCGAGTTCAATCTGTTCATCAATCATAGCGATGATCTTATTTTGGAGGCATTTTGGTGCTACAAGGAGATGATTTGTCTGTTCAACACAGTTTCCGAGAGAAAGCGCATTGAAGATATTCACCGCTTCAAGACCGATTTCAGTTGACGCTGTCATAAGTGAAAGGTCGGTATACAAGGCGGAAGTTTTTTCGTTGTAGTTTCCTGTTCCTACCTGAGTTATAAACTTTACGCCATTTCCGTTTTTCTTTGTTATAAGAAGAAGTTTTGAATGAACTTTAAGTCTGTCAAGTCCGTAGATTACGGTACAGCCTGCATCTTCAAGCTGTTTCGACCAGCCGATATTGTTTTCTTCATCAAAGCGAGCCCTTAGTTCAACGAGAACCAGAACTTCTTTTCCGTTTTCAGCGGCATCTATGAGCGCTTCTATAATCTTACTGTTTTTTGTAACGCGGTAAAGTGTTATCTTTATAGAAACAACATCTTTATCAGAACCTGCTTCTTTAAGAAGATTTATAAAAGGCTTTATACTCTGATAAGGATAAGAAAGAAGAACATCTCCTTTTTCGACTCTTTCCATAACAGGCATATTATCGAGGAAATCGGGTGATTTCTGAGGAACGCGGCGATTGAAGAAAAGCTCGCTATGATCTGAAAGTCGGTTGCTGAGTGAAAAAACAAAAGAAAGATCCAAGGGGCCTTTAACCTGATATGTCTGCCACTTTTCGATTTCAAGGTTTTCGCAGATGAATTTAAGTGCGGCATCGCCGAGTTTACGGGTATATTCCATTCTTACGGGAGAGAGTTTCTTTCTTTTACGAAGAAGTTCTTCCATAGCCTCACGAAAATCGTCAACATCGTGGTCTAGTGACTCGTTATGGTCGATATCGGCGTTTCTTGTTATTCTTATGAGCGATTTCGAAAGAATATTGCAACCTTCAAAAACTGTCGGAACATAATGGAGAATAAGTTCTTCAACGAGCATAAACCTTTTCTTATTCTGAGAAGGAAGGAAAATTGCTCTTTCAAAAACGCCGTTGGCACAAGGCACTATTCCGAGTTTTGCAGAACCGCTCTTTGTTTCGATATATACAACCGCATAGATTTCCTTATTTTTAAGAAAAGGAAAAGGATGCTTTTTGTCTATAATCTGAGGCGAAAGAAGTGGTTTTATTTCTGAGGCGAAATATGCTGCGAGATATTTTTCTTCCGAACCTGAAAGATCCTTGAAATTAACCTGCTCTACCCCGTATTCTCCGAGTTCGTTTATTATGTTATGATAACTCATAACATTCTGTTCGGAAAGAGATGCTGCTATCGGGAAGATTTCGTCAATTTGTTCTTCGGCAGTCTTATTTGTCTTATTTTCCCTTTCTGTAGGGTCTATAAGCATTTTATCAAAAAGCGAACCTACTCTTACCATAAAGAATTCATCGAGATTGCTCTGAAAAATTGACGAAAAAGTAAGTCTTTCACATAAAGGAACGCTTTTATCCTCTGATTCTTCGAGAACACGTTTATTGAACTTGAGCCAGGAAAGTTCTCTGTTATCAAAACATTTTTTAACTGACATATTAACACCTCAAAGGAAATTATTGAAGTTCTTTGAGCCAGAGTGCCGAAACGGCATCTGACGGCATATTAAGGTCACCTCTTGGTGAAACTCCTACAGAGCCTACCTTGCAACCGTCGGGAAGGCAGGAACGCTTGAACTGCTGTGAGAAAAATCTTTTTACAAATGTTATGAGCCATTTCTTTATTGTTTCGCTGTCATAATCCCCTTCAAAAGCAATTTCTGCCATACGAAGTATCTTTTCAGGCGAAAATCCGAAACGGATAAAATAATAGATAAAGAAATCGTGAAGTTCATAGGGGCCTACAAGGTCTTCTGTTTTCTGAGAGATAACTCCATTTTCGGCAGGAATAAGTTCGGGGCTTACAGGTGTATCTAAAACATCTCTTAAAATATCCCCTGCTTCAGAGAGTTCCGCTTCATAGGATACAAGATGACGAACGAGTGTTTTCGGAACTGAACCGTTTACGCCATACATTGACATATGGTCGCCGTTATAGGTTGCCCAACCGAGAGAAAGTTCTGAAAGGTCGCCAGTTCCGACAACTATCGCGTTATACTGATTTGCTTTGTCCATAAGAACCTGCGTTCTCTCTCTTGCCTGTGAGTTTTCATAGGTTACATCGTGGACATCGGGGTTATGTGTGATATCCTTGAAATGCTGTGAAACGCTTTCTTTTATATTTATTTCTTCTAAAGAAGTTCCGTAAATCTTTGCGAGTTTGCAAGCGTTATTGTATGTTCTGTCTGTTGTTCCGAAACAAGGCATTGTTATTGTCTTTATACCTTTTCTGTCAAGCCCTAAAACGTCAAAAGCACGGACTGCTACTATCAAAGCGAGAGTTGAGTCGAGTCCCCCCGAAAGGCCTAAAACGACATTTTTACAACCGATATGACGAAGTCTTTTAACAAGGCCTGCTGTCTGGATAGAAAGGATTTCTTCGCATCTTTCTTTAAGTTTTTCCTTAGCCTCAGGGATAAAGGGTGTTTTTGAAAATCTGCGTGAGAGTTTTGTTTCGCCAATTTCAAAATAGATTTCTTCGCCGAAAAATTCGTGTGAAGAAACAAATTCCTTATTGCGTTTTCTTTCGGAGATAAGTCTTTCTGTATCTATATCGGCGATAAGAAGTCTTTCATCTGAAAAAGGCTTTGTTTCTGAAAGAATAATTCCGTTTTCTACAATGAGAGAATATCCCGAAAAAGCAAAATCTGTCGAGGATTCACCCATTCCTGCACCTGCTGACGCTATCGCGCATATACTGCCCATTGACTTTGCTTTTTTCATTGTTCTTATTCTTTCTCTTCTTCCGACAAGTTCAGGGAGAGCAGAAAGTTCAAATATAATCTTTGCACCGTTTTCGGCAAGTTTTGTTGTGAGAGAGTCTGACGAAATCATATTATCCGACATTACAATTCCGAAAGAGAAATCATCGTTATTATAATGACGGAATATCTTTTTTGCACCAAATGAAACAAGCTCTCCATCTATTTCAACGACACTTCTCTCTTCCTTTATATTATCAGCTGATGTGAAATATTTTCCCTCAGAAGCGTTAATACTTGTTTTAGGAACTATCGCTGTTACATTTCCTCCGAAAAAGACAGCGGCACAATTATACAGCTTGTCCTCATAAAGAAAAGGAAGCCCAACTATAGAAATGATATCGAGTTTTTCGGTTTCTTTTGCGATTTTAAGAAGATTTTCTCTTGCGGAGTCTATAAGTGTTCTCTGGAAAAACAAATCCCCACAGGTAGCGCCTGTTATCGAAAGTTCGGGAAAACAGATTATCTTCACTCCCTCTTTCTCAGCTTTTACGATAAGGTCTGTGATATTTTTCGCGTTATATTCACAGTCTGCAACCTTGATATCAGGAATTCCGCAGGCTATTTTGAGAAAACCGTTGTTCATAATAAAAAACCTCCGCCACATAAAATATACTTATTTATACCATTATATAACTGTGGTTATTTTTTGTCAACTTGACATTACTTATTCGGAATACGCAGTTATGCGGGTTGTTAGCACTCTCGCAAAAAGATTGCTAATTTTTTTGAAAAAACCCTTGACAAGTGTTTGTTTTAATGGTATTCTATGTTTAGCACTCAAGGAGAAAGAGTGCTAACAAACTGACAAGTCAACTGCCAGAAGGGGTGAAAAAGATGCTTGACGAGAGAAAACTCAAAATTCTCGGCGCTATCGTCGATGAATATATAGTTACAGGCGAACCTGTCGGTTCGAAGACTATTGCAAACCTCGCAGACATCAATGTTTCATCTGCAACGATAAGAAACGATATGGCAGTTTTGGAGCAGTTAGGTTTCCTCGAACAGCCACATACTTCAGCAGGAAGAATACCGACATTCAACGGTTATCGTCTTTATATCGAAAAGATAATGAAAGAAAATCCTCTTTCGGAAGATGACAAAAAAATGCTCGACAGTATGCTTGATACTGACGCTCCGACAGAAGAAGCACTTATTCAATCAGCGTCTACTGCTCTTGCGGAAATTACAAAATGTGCGGTTGTTGCGTCAAATCTTGCTCCGAAATATTCGGTTATAACGAAGGTTGAGGTTATTCCTACAGGAAAAAGGCTTTATGTTCTTCTTCTGATAACTTCATCGGGAAGTATAAAGAACAAGGTTTGTCGTCTTGAATTTGATCTCACACCCGAACAGCTCGATTTCTTCTCAAAATATATGGAAGAAAATCTGAATGGTGTTTCGCTTGAAAGTCTTTCAGAAGAGATGTTCCAGCAGATAATTGTTGCTATGGGTGCTTATATGATGACACTCTCCCCTCTCATAAACGCAATTTATGAGATGTCGAAGGGTCTTATGCAGAAGGAACTTACAGTAAGCGGTGAGAAAAACCTTTTACAATGCAAGGATTTTGACCACAACGAAATAGTTACTTTCTTAGAACATAAAAACGAACTCACAGAACTTATAGATGAAAGCTTCAACGGAATACAGGTTCTTTTCGGAAAGGAAAAGGATTCATTCGTAATAGGAAATTCAAGTATGATTTCATCGCAGGTTAAAAAAGACGGAAAGACCGCTGGGTCACTCGGTATCATCGGCCCTATGCGACTTGACTATAAAAAAGTTATTCCTTATATAGAATACTTTACCAAAAAAATCTCCGATATAATTTCGGAAGAAGATATACCGGACACCCCGGGGAAAGGACCAGAAGAAGAATGAGTGAAGAAAATAAGATTGAAAACCTCGAGGAAGAAGTTTCAACCGCTGAAACAGAAGAAGTAGCAGTAGAAACAGAACCCTCTGAGGAAGAAAAACTGAGAAAGGAACTTGCTGATACAAAGGATCTTTATCTCAGAACCGTTGCTGAATACGACAATTTCAGAAAACGTACGGCAAAGGAAAAGATTGAAATTTACGGAGATGCTACTTTAAAGGCGGTTTCAGAAATTCTTTCTGTTATCGACAACTTTGAAAGAGCACTTGCGGTTGAAACATCAGACGAAAATTTCAAAAAGGGCATTGCGATGATATTCAATCAGTATCTCGAAATACTCAAAAAGCTCGGTGTTTCTGAAATAAAGGCTGAGGGCGAAGAATTCAATCCCGAATTCCATCACGCTGTTCAGCAGATCGAAGATGAAAATCTCGGAGAAAACATTGTCGCAACTGTATTCCAGAAAGGATATATGCTCGGCGATAAGATTATCAGACCTTCGATGGTCGTTGTTGCAAATCCATAAACTAAAATAAATAAAGAAAAAATGAAAGAAGGAATTTATTATGGCAAAAATTATCGGTATCGACCTTGGTACAACAAACTCTTGCGTTGCAGTTATGGAAGGCGGTAACGCCGTTGTTATCACTAACTCAGAAGGCGCAAGAACAACTCCCTCAGTAGTTGGTTTCTCAAAGACAGGCGAAAGACTTGTAGGTCAGGTTGCTAAGCGTCAGGCTGTTGCTAACCCCGACAAGACAATCTCTTCTATCAAGAGACATATGGGCTCTGACTACAAGGTAAACATTGACGGCAAGGACTTTACTCCTCAGCAGATTTCAGCAATGATTCTTCAGAAGCTCAAGGCTGACGCTGAAAGCTATCTCGGCGAAACAGTTACAGAAGCTGTTATCACAGTTCCCGCTTACTTTACAGACGCACAGCGTCAGGCTACAAAGGACGCAGGACAGATTGCAGGTCTTACAGTAAAGAGAATTATCAACGAACCTACTGCTGCTGCACTTTCATACGGCATCGACAAGGAAAACGACCAGAAAGTTATGGTTTATGACCTCGGTGGTGGTACATTCGACGTTTCAATCATCGAAATGGGCGACGGTGTTCAGCAGGTTCTCGCAACAGCAGGTAACAACCGTCTCGGTGGTGACGACTTCGACGAAAGAGTAATTAACTGGATGGTTGAAGAATTTAAGAAGGCTGAAGGAATTGACCTCCGTAGCGATAAGATCGCTATGCAGAGACTTAAGGACGAAGCTGAAAAGGCAAAGATTATGCTTTCATCAACTCCTTCTGCTCCTATCAACCTCCCATTCATCACAGCAGACGCTACAGGTCCTAAGCACCTTGACCTCACACTCTCACAGGCTAAGTTCAACGAACTCACATCTGATCTCGTTCAGGCTACAATGGGCCCTGTTAAGCAGGCTCTCGCTGACAGCGGTCTTAAGGCAAGCGAACTTGACAAGGTTCTTATGGTTGGTGGTTCATCAAGAATCCCTGCTGTTCAGGAAGCAGTTAAGGACTTTATCGGTAAAGAACCTTTCAAGGGCATCAACCCCGACGAATGTGTTGCACTCGGTGCTGCTATTCAGGGTGGTGTTCTCGGCGGAGATGTTACAGGTCTTCTTCTTCTCGACGTTACTCCCCTTTCACTCGGTATCGAAACAGCAGGCGGAGTTTGCACAAGAATGATCGAAAGAAACACAACTATCCCCACAAAGAAATCACAGATTTTCTCAACATATGCAGACAATCAGTCAGCAGTTGATATCAATATCCTCCAGGGTGAAAGAGAATTCGCTAAGGACAACAAGCAGCTCGGTATGTTCCGTCTTGACGGTATCGCTCCCGCTCCCCGTGGTGTTCCTCAGATCGAAGTAACATTCGACATCGACGCTAACGGTATCGTTCACGTTTCTGCAAAGGATCTCGGCACAGGCAAGGAACAGAACATCTCTATCACTGCCTCAACAAATATGTCTAAGGACGATATTGAAAAGGCTGTTAAGGAAGCAGAACAGTTTGCTGAAGAAGACAAGAAGCGTAAGGAAGCTGTTGATGTTAAGAACAACGCTGACAACCTCGTATTCCAGTGTGAAAAGGCTATGGCAGACTTCGGCGATAAGGTTTCAGCAGAAGACAAGAACGCTATTCAGCCTAAGATTGACGCTCTCAAGGAAGCTTGCAAGGGCGACGATACAGCTGATATCAAGGCTAAGACAGACGAACTTTCAAAGGCTATTCAGGATCTTTCAACAAAGATTTATCAGCAGGCAGGCGGTGCTGCGCAGGGTCAGCCTGATATGAATATGGGTGCTGATGCAGGCAACGCAGGAAGTTCGGACGATGATGTTGTTGACGCTAACTTTACAGAAGCATAATTTAAGATAACTTCTAACAGACGACGGTAGCGGAATTTTTCCGTTACCGTGTCGTTTGATTATGAAGCATTAAGGAGGATTTCCCCTTGGCAGAAAAAAGAGACTACTATGAAGTGCTGGGTGTTCAGAAAGGTGCTTCTGATGACGAAATAAAAAAGGCATACCGTTCGCTTGCCAAGAAATATCACCCCGACCTCAACCCCGACAACAAAGAGGCGGAAGAAAAATTCAAGGAAGTAAATGAGGCTTATGAAGTTCTTTCAGACCCCTCGAAGAAAGAGCGTTACGACCAATTCGGACACGCGGGAGTTGACCCATCATATCAGGGCGGTGGATTCGGCGGCGGATTTTCCGGTGGCGGATTCTCGGGCGGATTCGGAATGGAAGATATTTTTGACAGTATCTTCGGTGGTGGAATGTTCGGTGGCGGAAGAACATCAAATGCAAACGCCGCAAGAAGAGGTCAGGATATTCAGCAGAATGTTACTATCAGTTTTATGGAAGCTTGTAATGGTGTAAATACTGATATTACTATTGAAAAACTTGAAAAATGTACTGAATGTGAAGGAAGCGGATGTGCTGCGGGTACTCACCCCGAAACCTGTCCCGAATGTCACGGTTCAGGTCAGGTAAGAGTTCAGCAGAGAACTCCTTTCGGTGTTATTTCAACAGCCAAAACTTGCTCAAGATGTAACGGAAAAGGCAAGATTATAAATAATCCTTGTTCAAAATGCGGAGGATACGGAAGAGCAAGAATTTCGAAAAAGCTCAATGTAAGTATCCCTGCGGGTATCAATGACGGTCAGGCAATAAGACTTTCGGGTCAGGGAAACAGCGGAGTAAACGGTGGTCCTTCAGGCGACGTTATTCTTACAGTAAGTGTAAGACCAGACCCTATCTTTATAAGAGAAGATTATGATATCCATGTTGATATTCCCATTACATTTGCTCAGGCGGCTTTAGGTGATGAAATAACTGTTCCGACAATAGACGGAAAGGTTAAATACAACATCGCAGAAGGCACTCAGACAGGAACTGTTTTCCGACTCAGAGGAAAGGGCGTCAAGAAGATCAACAGTTCTTCAAGAGGCGACCAGTATGTAAAGGTTTATGTTGAAGTTCCTTCAAAACTCAGTAAGAAACAGAAAGATGCCCTCAAGGCATTTGAAGAAACACTTGAGGATGATAAGAACTACACAAAACGTACAGGGTTCTTTGAAAAAATCAAGGATATGTTCAATTAACATAGTAATAAAAAACGGTATCGGAGAAATCCGATACCGTTTTTGTTATGTAATCTTAAATTATCTTCTGCGAAGTTTGAATGCGCTGATAAGATCCTTAAGCATAGCTGACTGGCTTGAAAGTTCTTCTGATGCAGCGGCACTTTCTTCTGCTGTTGCGGAGTTTGTCTGAACAACGCCTGAAATCTGGTCGATACCAACAGAAACCTGTTCTGCTGAGAGAGCCTGTTCCTTGCTTGCTTCAGCAATTTCGTTCATAAGTTTATTAACACCCATTGATGATTCATAAACCTTATCCATAAGTTCAGCTGTTTCCTTAACGATCTTGTTTCCGTTCTGAACAGCGGCAACAGATTCTTCGATAAGTGCTGTTGTGTTGTTTGCAGCTTCTGCTGATTTACTTGCGAGGTTTCTTACTTCATCGGCTACAACGGCAAAGCCCTTACCTGCCTCGCCTGCTCTTGCTGCTTCAACTGCGGCATTGAGAGCTAAGATATTTGTCTGGAATGCGATATCTTCGATAGCCTTGATGATATGGCTGATTTCTTCTGATGAACGGCTGATCTTGTCCATAGCTTCGACAAGTCTGTCCATATGTTCATTTGCTTCCTGCATTGCTTCGCTTGCTTCGTTTGTATTGTTTCTTGCGATTTCGCAGTTTTCAGATGTCATATTGATATGTTTTGTGATATCAGAAATTGTTGCTGCAAGTTCTTCAACTGAGCTTGCCTGACGGATTGTTCCGTGTGAAAGTGACTGAGCACCTGCTGAAACCTGTTCTGAACCTGTTGAAACCTGATCTGCTGCAACGTTGATCTGTGAGAGAGTTGTGCTGAGTCTGTTGTTGATTTCAAGAACAGATCTGTAAAGTCCTGCAAAATCACCCTTATAGTAGGATTCGTTTCTTGACATATCAACGCTGAAGTCACCGTCTGCCATAGCACCGAGCATACGGTCGATATCGCTGATGATTGTGTTCATATTAGATACAAGTACTTCTGTTGATTCAGCAAGTTCTTCGATTTCGTCGTTTGTTCTTACTGAAGGAACTGAACCTGTAAGGTCGCCTTCAACAAGGGCGCCAAGTCTTTCAGAAACGGCATTGATAGGATTACCGATATTCTTTCCGAGGAATGCTGCGAGAACAACTGAAATACCTATACCGATAATAACTACAACTACTGCAACTATAATTGTTTCATAAACTTCGAGAAGGAAATCGTTGGTATCAGATTTAATCATAATAGACCAGCCGTTTGTTCCTTCGATAGGAGAATAAGCCATAACTGTTGAAACGCCGTGAACATTTGTTTTCTTATAACCTGCAACGCCGTGTTCTACTTCATCGTGAACAGCTGCAAGGTTTGCATATGACTTGTCTTCCTTTGCGATTTCCTGAATGTTTTCACCATCAAGAACTCTCTGTGCGTCGGGATGAGCGATTGTGTTTCCGTTAGCATCAATCATATATGCTTCACAAGAATCACTTATCTTGATTTCGGAAACGATATCGTTAAGGAATGTTTCTTTAGGAACTACGTAAACACAACCTATAACCTTTGAACCAACTTCTCCGTTTTCCCAGAGAGGAGCTGCGATGATAATGCTGACTTTTCCTGTTACTCTCGAAACTACGGGTTCGGAAACTGTTGTTTTTCCTTCCATAGCATTCTTGAAATACTGTCTGTCAGACATATCTGCACCTGTATCTATATTCTTACCGCTTGCATCGAGAATAACGCCTCTTTCCATTCCGTGTGCCTTTGCACGATCTGTTATAAGGGCTGTTTTTTCGTAAGCTGTGAGTTCATCCCCTGAAAGTTCTTTTAAGCAACCTGCTTCGATAGCAACGTTACTGAATGCTTCAAGTTCCCATCTTACGCGTTCTGATGCGATATGAGCCATGGTCGTCATATCGTCTTCAAGCCTTGTTGTAACGCCGACATATGTAAGCACCGAGCATACGACACCAAGTATAACAAGCGTTGCAGTTACAACGGCTATCATAGCAACAACTATTTTACTCTTTACAGTTTTCATAATGCATAATCTCCATTTCATTAAATTTATACTTATTTATAAAGCATATATTTTTATCATTCTATCATTTTTATTTGTAATTGTCAATAATGTTAATTCCAACTTAATATTTTTTGGACAGAATTCCTAAATATATGAGGCTGATTTTTAAAAAATTTCCAATAATATTTTTTGTATTGCGACAAATAATACTAAAGCAAGCCCCGAAATACAAAAAATCGAAAAAAATTAAGGAGATTTGATTATGAAAGGTCAGACTACACAGCAGGGCAGAGATGCTCTCGAAAGATTCAAGATGGAAGCCGCAAACGAAGTAGGCGTTAACCTCAAGGCAGGTTACAACGGCGACCTCACATCTCGTGAGGCAGGTTCTGTCGGCGGACAGATGGTTAAGAAGATGATTGACTCATACAAGATGGGCAAGTAACTCTATCTTACCTTTTTAAAATAAAGTCCGGACTGCAATAGTGGTCCGGATTTTTATTTTGTAAAATTAAAAATTTAATGTAAAAAGAAAATTTTTAATGTTTTTCGTTAAAAAAGTATTGACAAACATAAATCGAGGTGTTATAATGCAGATATGATAAGCGGCTTTCATATAATTTTTAGGAGGAAGACATATGAAAAATAATAATTACATAGGAAAAATCAATACACTCGGCAAGGCAGGAAGAATACTTCTCATATTTTTAAGAATTGCCTGCGTTATGGGAATTGTATGCTTTGTTATCGCTGCTGTCGGGATAAATACAATTCCTAAAGATGATGTTATAACTTCAAAGGGAACTATTTCGTATGAAACAATAGTTGACAACAACAGACTTCCCGATCATGTATCATCAGGGCTTGAAGATACTGAAAATACAGAAGAAACTATTGATTTTTTAGGAACTATCCTTTCGGTAAAAGAAAATCTGGTAACAGATAACGGTATTGAAGATTACACATTCAATATGAGTTTTGACGCCAAAAACACAAGTGCAATGATTTTATCATTCACTATTGCTATGATATGCGGTGCTCTGTTTCTTGGTTTAACGCTCATCGTCGTTATCTTCGGTGGAAAACTTGCTTCTGCACTCGAAAAATGCAGTTCACCTTTTGAGGAAAGTGTTACAAAATCAATGAAAAAATTTGCTTTCTCACTTATTCCCATAGCCACGGTATACTGCATAATCGGTCAGCAGGCATCGCTTTCAATGATAGTTATAGTTCTTGCTATGATTGCGATTGCTTATATTTTCGGCTATGGTGCTGAACTTCAGAAAGAATCAGACGAAACACTTTAAGGAGGCAGAAAATGGCTATTATTTTAAGACTCGACAGAGTTATGGCTGACAGAAAGATGTCCCTTAATGAACTTTCGGAAAAAGTCGGGGTTGCGAATGTTAATCTTTCAAAGATAAAAACAGGAAAGGTAAACGCGATAAGATTTTCGACGCTCAACGCAATATGCAGGGTGCTTGAATGTCAGCCCGGGGATATTCTCGAATATACCGAGGACGAAGGAGAAGAAGAATAGATAAAAAATATCCACTCGCAGATGCGAGTGGATATTTTTTTAACCTCGCCATTCAAGTCCCTTTCCTAACTAAAAAGCAGAGTATCAAAAAATACTCTGCTGTT
>JAGAJQ010000184.1 GCA_017828955.1 Oscillospiraceae bacterium | reverse complement strand
CGTTGTAGTAATAAAGGTTTGCGAAATTGCCCTTGTTATTCTTGCCCATATCAACAGTAAGAACAGCCTTGAAACCAAAATCGCCGTTGTGAGAAAGTGTTATTTCGATATATTTGCTTTCGCCCGTAACTTCATTTATTACCTTAACGGGTATTCTTGTTCCCTTCTTGACACCCATATCAATCGTTTTGGGATTTTCGACATCCTTGCCGTTGATAGTCCAGATAAAGCCGTTATCCATATTAAGAACAATTGTAATATCCTTGCCCTTGATTTCTTTAAAGATATTTTTAGGAAGTTCAGTTGCATCGTTCATATCGATAACAACCTTTTCGCCTTCCTTTGTATCTTCGATTACATCTAAAATAGCGCTCCATCCCTTTTTGCCGTTTTTGCCTTCAATGTTGGGAGATTCTTTTGAAGATGATGAAGAGCCATCACCCGATGATGAGTTATTATTGCTACCCGTTGCAGGGGAGATTATATAACCACATACTGTGCATTTTTCGGGAGTTGTCGATGTTGCAGGGCCACTTGATATATGTGCCGCTGACTCAATCTTTCCGCAATAAGTACAAGTGCGCTGATGTTCTGTTTCGTCACTGCTCCAATCTGACATATATTCTTCACAGCCGCTGATAACAGCGCCGCACAAATCACACGAATGATTCTTCTCCTCGTCAACACACACCGCTCTTGAAACTGTGATTTTCTTTGTTAATTTCTGTGTTTCGCTTAAATTATAAGAAGCTGTTATTTCAACAGAACTTCCTGCGGGGATTTCATCTGTTTCTGCTTCATATTCCCAACCCTCAAGGGCGGTAATATCGGATAATTTCGTTGTTGTATGAGGAACTTCAAAACTTTCGGGAGGGATGTTTACTGCGGTTTCGCCGATTTCAACCGAAGTAACCTTATAGCCGTCGATTTTTTCGGGGATAACTATTTCAGAGGCGGTAATTTCCGCATTTTCATCGGGATAATAATCATACTCATTCTGTCCTACGCCAATATAACTAATGGAGCATGTCTTGTCGTTTTCGTTTACTGTATATTCTCCGAAATATTCAAGAAGTGAATCATAGTAAAAAACGTTTGTTCCGAAGATTACATCAGCAGGATAATAAAAGTGTTTCAAATCATCATTGTCACGAAAGGCTCTATCCCCGATTGAAGTAACCTTACTCGGAATTATACATTCTTCTGAGTTTTTTAAATTATTAAAGGAATCATTTCCTATTGTTCCGAGACTACTGCCTTCTTCAAATACTATACTTGTCAAAGAATTGCAGCTTCTGAAAACGTTATCTCCGATTGTTTCAACACTTGCAGGAACTACTATATTATTTAATTCATCAATAGTCCAGAACGCATAATTTCCGATAGAAGTAACACTGCTTTCGCCGTTTTCATTTCTCTCAAAAACAACTTCTTCTGCATTCAGGCAGTCATAAAAAGCATCCGTGCCTATTCTTGTAACGCCATAGCCTATAACGATTTTTTTAATAGACTCGCGGTAAAACTGACTCCATACGGGGTATCCATAAAAGATATCATAATCCGCCATAGCGCCTGTTCCGCTTATGGTAAGAGTGCCTGTTGCGGTGTCAAAATTCCATATTACATTTCCTTCATTGCCCACTGCACCGCAGTTTCCGCTTGTGGGTTTGAGTGCACAGTTTATATAATTCCCATAATAACCATCTGTATCTTTACAAACGGGACAATCTTGGTTTTTTGCTTGGGAAGTACAATATTCTGTGCAGATGCAGGTGTCTTCCGCATTAACCTCGGAAACAGTACCGTCATCTGCGATAGTATATAATTTCTGACTATTGCCGTTGGCTACTGTATAATTTCCCGCGGGGAGATATACATAAAGCTTGTTTTCGTCAATGTGCTTTGTGGGGTAAGCTTTGCCGTTTATTGTAACAGCACTTGTGCCGTCAACATCGAGTTCAAGGAGATATACATTATCAATGAGATATACATTATCAGCGCCGTATGTGGGGGTTACCTCTGCGCCGTTGGAATATACTCCTGTATTACCATCATACTGAACACCCTGACCGATTGCGGCAGGAAAATATGTTGTATCCTCATCCTCAAATCCCTCGCCTGCAACAGCCTTTACAGAGCCGCCGCTGATTTCGATATTGCTGCCGTTGCCTTTAAAGCCGCCGCCTATACCTGCGG
>JAGAJQ010000183.1 GCA_017828955.1 Oscillospiraceae bacterium | reverse complement strand
TGGCAGGTCTGCAGAGAAATCAGAAAAAAATCAAATGTTCCGATACTTATGGTTACTGCAAAATCAGAAACATTTGATAAGGTTTTAGGCCTCGAACTCGGTGCCGATGACTACATAGTAAAGCCTTTTGACGCAAAGGAAGTTGTTGCAAGAATAAAGGCGGTTTACCGCAGAGCAGGACAGACTGCTCCCGAAACAGAATCGAAAGAAGTTTCTTACGATAAGCTTCAGGTTAATATGACAAGATATGAACTTAAAGTTGACGGAAAAGTTCTCGATACTCCCCCTAAGGAACTTGAACTTCTTTTCTACCTCGCTTCAAATCCTAACAGAGTTTACACAAGAGACCAGCTTCTCGATGAAGTATGGGGCTTTGAATATTACGGCGATTCAAGAACTATCGACGTTCACATCAAGCGTCTTCGCGAAAAGCTTGAAGGAGTATCTGAAAAATGGGTGCTCAAAACTGTATGGGGTGTAGGCTATAAATTTGAAACCACAGAAGAGCCGATTAAATAATCGGCTCTCTTTAATTAGAATGAGAAAGGCGGTGCATACAGATGAAAAACAGAATGATAACAAAATACTTTTCTATCTGCGCCGCAGTTATACTTTCAGCCATAATTTGTATAGGAACGGTTATTGCGATAACTGTTGTAAATGTATATAAAAACGACATCAGAATGTCGCTTTCTGAAACAGCAGAAGTTCTTTCAGAAAACATAGAAATATGCATAAACGAAAACGACCTTAAAACAGAAGAAGGAATTCTTGCTCTCGACAAGCAGACCGAATATCTTGATGTTGTTCCCGATTATGATATGTCTGTTGTTGAAGCATCGACGGGTAAATGTCTTGTTTCAACGAATGACGAACAACTTTACAAGATACTTGACAGTTCTGTTATACAGAACACCCCCTCTGAAGGTTCGTTTTCATCAGGCTCTACCCTTGAAGGTTTCTTCGGAAAAAGAGTTTTCTCGTTCTCTCTTCCTGTTTATACAGAAAAAGGCGAATTCTTTATAATCATATACACTGCAACCGACGATTATAACAATCTTGTTACGGATATAATCAGGACATTTGCTGTTGTTTTCGGAATATCGGCAGCAATAACTTTCGTCGTTCTCTATTTTGTCACAAGAGATATGATGAAACCTGTAAGCGATATGATGAAAGCGGCAGAACGTTTCGGTAAGGGGGATTTTTCGGAAAAGCTCAGAATTACCGATAGTGACGAATTCGGTGAACTTGCAGCGGCGATGAACAATATGGCGAAGTCACTTGAGGGGCTTGAAAGTTCGAGAAAGAGCTTTGTTGCCAATGTATCGCACGAACTCAAAACCCCTATGACAAGTATCGGCGGATTTGTTGACGGAATTTTAGACGGCACAATCCCTCCCGAAATGCACAAGCAGTATTTAACTATAGTTTCTGAAGAAATAAACCGCCTTTCAAGAATGGTTCGTTCGATGCTCAATATTTCAAAATATGAGTCGGGCGAAATAAAGATGAAGCAGGAAGAATTCGATATAACTGCTCTCACAATAAAAACGGTATTTTTGTTTGAAAAGAAAATTACAGACAGACACGTTGACGTTTTGGGGCTTGACTCTCCCCCGCATTATATCATCGCGGACAGCGACCTCGTTCAGCAGATAATCTATAACCTTATTGAAAATGCGATAAAGTTTGTTGATATAGGCGGATATATAGCGTTTTCTTTCACAAAAGAAGAAGGAAAAACATATGTTGCCGTAAGAAACAGCGGTGGCGGGCTTACCGAAGAAGAAATCCCGAGGGTTTTTGAAAGATTTTATAAAACAGACGAATCTCACGGTAAAGACAAGACAGGCGTCGGTTTAGGACTCGCTATTGTCCGTTCGATAGTTAATCTTCACGACGGACACATTATAGTAAAGAGCAAACCGGGCGAATACACAGAATTCTCATTTGGTCTCAAGACATCAAATAAGAAACCCGACAGAAAATCGCGTCAGAAGGGAGAAGAAGATGGATTATAATTATAACGGAGAAAATCCAGTTCAGAATAATATTCCCGAAGAAAAGCCTCACAAGGATTATTTTGAACAGGAAAGTTTCTATCAGAAATATCCTCTGCCGAGGGATATGAACAACCCTTATGCAGAACCTAAATTTGCGGAATTTGTTCCGCAGAATCTTGAAACAACAGGCGGAAAGAAAAGAAGAAGCGGAATAGTTGCACTTTCTGTTATATCGGCTTGTGTAGTAGGTATTTTTGTATTTCTTTTTGCATTTCTTTCGGTAAACGATTCTTTCGCAAGCATTTACGAAAAACCCGAAGAGAGCATTTCTGAATCTGAAGATGACGAAAAAATTGAAGAAGACGAAGACAAAGCACCCGATGTCAAAGACGACAAGGACGATAAGGACGATAACGGAAAAGGTTATGGCGATGACATCTATGGCTTTGAATTCAAAGATGAACTTCAACAGCCAGACCCCGATGCAACATCTGATAAACATGATATTTCAAACTCGGAAAAACCCGATTCATATAATCGCTATTACAACGCAAACGGAACATTCACATCAGAAGGCGTTTACAGAGAAATCGTTCCTTCGGTTGTAAGCATAAGAGCAAGCCTCTCAAAAGACGGAAGCAGACAATCGGCAGGATCGGGAGTTATCCTTACAAACGACGGCTATATAGTTACCAACGAACACGTTATAACAGGCGCTTATGTAATAAAGGCGATGACCACAGACGGCGAAGTCTATGACCTTGCACTTGTAGGTAAAGACACGAAAACAGACCTTGCCGTTCTTAAAATGATTACTGATAAGAAAGATTTTGTTCCCGCACAGCTTGGCAATTCAGATGATATAATCATAGGTGAAAGAGTTTATGCAATAGGCTATTCGGGCGGTGTTTTCTCGAACACATTTACAGGCGGATATGTTTCGGGTCTTAACAGAACCTTACAGCTTAATCAGAACAGCTATGAAATGAACTATATTCAAACTGACGCGTCGGTAAACCCCGGAAACTCGGGAGGTCCTCTTGTTAATGAATACGCTCAGGTTATAGGAATAAACAACTTCAAATACACCGGTATAAATTCGGATCTCGAAAACCTTACATTCGCAATTTCAATAAACGAAGCTATACCCGTTATCAACGACATAATCAAAACAGGTTATGTTACAGGCAGACCCAGGGTCGGTATAACATACACTCCCGTTTCGCCTCAGGTTTCATCTCAGAGTGGAAGAATAGCCGGTCTTTATATCGCGGATGTTGCAGAAGACTGTGACATAGCAAGCAAGGATATTCAGCCAGGCGATATAATCATAAAGGTAAACGGAAAAGACGTTTACAGTTCACAGACTGTTATGGATGCTCTTGAAGGCTATAAACCGAATGATGTTGCTACCGCAGAGGTAGTCAGATATGATGAAGAAGGAAATAAATCGACTCACACAATATCATTCAGACTCGGTGAACTCAAAGAATAAAATTTAAGGGTACTTTAAATGTACCCTTGATTTATTTATAAGGACTTTTATATTTATGGAAAAGAAAAACAACATTCTTAAAAAACCTGTTTTTGTATGTCTTCTAAGCCTTTTCTGCTGTATGTTATGGGGAAGCGCTTTTCCTGCCGTTAAAAAGGGATTTCATCTTTTTGAAATTTCTTCAAGCGACATAGGTGCTCAGCTTCTTTTCGCCGGGATCCGCTTTGCTACTGCGGGAATTATGGTTATTATAATAACATCCTTAATATCAAAAAAAATTCTTTATCCGAAGAAAAAATCAATAGGAAAAGTTTTTATAATCTCGCTTTTTCAGACGGTTATACAGTATTTTTTCTATTATATAGGGCTTGCGAGAACATCGGGCGTTAAAGCTTCGGTCATAATAGGAACAAGTGTTTTTATAACGCTTATTCTTTCGGCAGTTATCTTTAAACTCGAAAATCTTACCGCTAAAAAAATAATCGGTTGCATAATAGGTTTTATAGGCGTTATGATTATTAATATGAACGGATTTTCTTATGACTTTTCGTTTACGCTTACGGGCGAGGGATTTATTCTTATTTCAACTGTTGCGTCGGCATTTTCATCGGTTATAATGAAGAAATTTTCTAAAGATGATAACCCTATGATGCTTAGTGGCTGGCAGTTTTTTATCGGTGGAATTATTCTCGCAATAATGGGATTTTCGTTAGGCGGAAGAATAACTTTCAGCGGTGCTTCAACGGTAATTCTTATGCTTTATCTTGCGTTTATTTCAGCTGCGGCTTATACATTATGGTCTATGCTTTTAAAGCACAATCCCGTTTCTGAAATTTCTGTATATGGATTTACAAAACAGATTTTCGGAGTTTTGCTTTCAGCGGTTTTCTTAGGTGAAGTCGCCGAGGCTATGAGTATCAACAGTCTTCTTTCTCTGATACTTGTATGCACAGGGATTTTTGTTGTAAACTATCGCAAGGACAAATCTCCAAACAAGTAAAAAAACAACTCCCTTTCGGGAGTTGTTTTTATTTTATAGCACACTTATAATAACAAAAAGATTGCCCGTATTTCAAGGAAACACGACGACCACGGAGCCCGTGGAGGCAGATAAACAAAAAGACCGTGCTTTATACAAGGCAAACGAGCGACGGCATACACAGGTATTCCGAGCGAGTTTAACGAAGTAGAAAACACGGGATTTTAGTTTATTTCACTTTAAAACATTTCTGGATGTCTTCTATATCGCCTATAACAAGAACGATATCATCAAGATCCAGCATTGTATCGGGCATCGGAACGCACATCTGACCATTGCGTTTCAACGAGATTATGTTTATATTGTATTTCCTTCTTATGTCAAGATCAGAAATGCATTTTCCATTCCATTCCGACGGAACTCTCATCTCATAGATTGAGTATTTATCATCGAGTTCAAGAAAATCGAGAATACTTTCAGAAGCATATTTTGTTGCTATTCTCATAGCAGACTGTTTTTCGGGATATGCTACTTCATCAGCGCCGTTGCGGAGAAGAAATTTCATCTGAACATCATTTGACGCTCTCGCTATGACCTTTTTAGCGCCGAGTTCTTTTAAAAGTGCTGTTGTTTCAAGAGAATTCTGAAAATTATCTCCTATCGAAACTATGCATACATCATAATTAGAAACACCCAGAGATTTAAGAAAATCATCATCTGTGCTGTCACCTATCTGTGCGCTTGTAACAAATGGAAGAATATCATTTATGCGTTCTTCGTTTATGTCGATAGCCATAACCTCGCATCCCAGTTCTTCCATTCTTTTTGCTATATGCGAGCCATACTGACCGGCTCCTATTATAAGTGCTGATTCCATATATAAAACTCTCCTTTACCCTACTGTTATTTTTTCGAGTGGCATTTTTGTTGCTTCTGCCGAGCCTGAGGGAAGTGCGGCATAAATCATTGTAAGGCCGCCGAGTCTTCCGAAAAACATAAGAAATATAAGTATTATTCTTGACGGAAGAGAAAGGGATGTGGTTATCCCCAATGTAAGTCCTACTGTTCCTATTGCCGAACCTGTTTCAAAAAGACAGGTCAGAATAGGCAGGTTTTCAATTCTGCTTATTATCGCAGCACTGGTGATGAAAAGTGCCATATATATGAAGAATATCGCTCCCGAATTTCTTACAACGTCTTCGGGTAATCTTCTGTCAAGACATTTTACATCTTTCTTTCTTCCGAAAACAGTTATCGCCGCAAGGAAAAGAACTGCAACGGTTGTTGTTTTCATTCCGCCGGCAGTTGACCCGGGCGAGCCACCTACAAGCATAAGCGCTGTCATAAGAACCTTTCCCGAGTCCGACATGGCATCAAGATTTGTTGTATTGAAGCCTGCTGTTCTTGTTGTTACAGACTGGAAAAGTGAGTATATTATCCTGCTACCCGTCGGAACATCGCTGTATTCAAAGAAGAAGAAATAAACCGCAGGAACAAAAATAAGTATTGTTGAAACAATTATTATGATCTTGCTCTGAAGGGTATATTTTCTGAAATGGAATTTATGCTCCTTCACATCCTGCCATGTCATAAAACTTATGCCCCCTATTATTATCAGAAGCATAATTATTATATTTACATAAGCGTTATCAGCAAAAGAAACGAGAGATGAAAAGCTTTCTTTTACTCCCATAAGGTCAAAACCTGCATTGCAGAATGCAGAAACAGAATGAAATACGGCATACCATATTCCGACAGCTCCGAATTCCTTACAAAAAACGGGCAACAGCAGAATTGCACCTATAAGTTCTATAACAAGAACTGTTCTGATTATAAACGATGTAAACCTTACTATGCCACCGAGCTGAGGAGCAGAAATAGATTCCTGCATTATACTTCTTTCGCGAAGGCCTATTTTCTTTCCCGTAAGTCCTACTATTCCGACGCTTATTGTTATAACGCCCATACCGCCTATCTGGATAAGCATAAGTATTACCGCCTGACCGAAAACTGTCCAGTGAGTTGCGGTATCCTTGACTATAAGACCTGTTACGCAGGTCGCTGAAACCGAGGTGAACAGGGCGTCGAAAAAGGTTGTTGTATTCCCCTCTTTCGTTGCAAACGGAAGAAGGAGAAGAAGCGTTCCGACAAGGATAATACACAGAAAGCTTACTATTATTGTCTGAAAGGCAGACGTACTCTGCTTTCCGAACGGATTTTTTATCTTCATAAAATCACTCTTTTAATTACATCTTTGAGCCTTTAGAGCCAAACGAACCGCACTGTGAAAGAATATTTGTATCATAAGAATAGTTTATTCTTTCATTTGTTCTGTGTCTTTTAAGTGCAAGGGATACGAGTTTGTCTAAAAGTTCTGTATATTTCATTCCCGTAGGTTCCCAGAGATAGAATGAAAGCGAACCGGGGATTGTATTGATTTCGTTAAGCCAGAACTCGCCCGTTTTTGTATCCATAAGAAAATCTATTCTTGAAACGCCGTTGCATCCGAGATGACAGAATGCTTCGACTGCAATCTTCTTGATCTGTTCTGCTGTTTCATCGGGGATTTCGGCGGGAATTTTTCTCTTTAAAGTTGCCATTCCCTTACTTCCGCCCGATTTATCGCCTGAAACATATTTGTCTTTATAGCTTAAGATTTTATCAGACTGAACGGGTTCTTCTAAAACAGAGGCCTGTGCATCGTTTACATCGCCTAAAACCGAGCAGTTTATTTCCTTTAAATTCTGAACTGCTTTTTCAACAATTACTGTATCTGCAAAATCAAAAGCGGTTGTGAGGGCTGTTTCGAGTTCTTTTCTGTTTTCAGCCTTTGAGATACCAACGCTTGAACCTAAATTTTCGGGCTTTACAATGTTGGGGTAGCCGATTTTATTTTCGATTTTATGGATACAGTCGATAAGCTTTTCTGTTTCTTTGAGTTTGAAACGGCAACAGTCAAGCACGGGGAAACCTGCTTCTTTGAGAAGGATTTTCATAACATACTTATTCATTCCGACAGCGGAAGATAAAACATCACAGCCGACGTAAGGAAGTCCTACCGACTGAAGATAACCCTGTAAAGCACCGTCTTCAACGTTTGTTCCGTGAACTATGGGGAAAGCAACGTCTATCTCCTGATTATATTTTCCTGCAAAAAGTTTTGAGGAAATTTCAGAAAGGAATGTTTTTCCTTCATTAACTACAAATGTAACCTTTCTGCACTTTTTGAGAGTCATAGGGATATCCCTAAAGGCCTCGATGTCTTTTAAGTAATCGCCTGTAAAAAACTCTCCCGATTTTGTGATGTAAACGGGAATGATGTTGTATTTTTCGGTATTAAGGTTTGTTATAGCCTGAACCGCTGAAATGATTGAAATTTCGTGTTCAACGCTTTTACCTCCGAAAATTACTGCAAGATTGATTTTCATTTTTTCCACCTCTGATAAAATAATCAATAGTTATCGGGTAAATCGTTCTCTAAAAGAACCATTTTCTTTTTATCCGATGTGATACTCTTTATATTTTCGATCGCCTCTGATAAAGTTTCGGCGACAAAAATTTTCTCCTCTGAAAAGCCATTTTCTTTAAGACCTTTTAAGATAGGTTCTGTCTGCTTTTTACCGACAAGCGCTACATAATCGCAGGCCGACGCCGCTTCTTTTCCGAATTCGAAGTTGAGTTCGTCCTGCTTTTCGCCAAGTTCTACCATACCGGGTGTGCAGAGAATTTTCATATAATCATCAAAAAGAGATAAGACCTTGAGCGCGGCTTTACTGCCCTGTGGGTTTGAGTTATATGCGTCATCGATATAGCATATCTCTCCGCCGTCTATGAGTTCGAGTCTATGTTTAACGGATTTTATTCTTCT